>JAURGC010000193.1 GCA_030833985.1 Algoriphagus sp.
CGAGGCTATCCGAACAGAGAGATGGAAGTATTTCCGTTATATAAATGATCCTCAGCGGGAAGAGTTATATGACTTGGTACTAGACCCCATGGAAACCAATAATTTAGTCGCTGATCCTTTGTACCAAGAGGTTCTCAAAGGACTTCGTACAAAAATGGAGCAAAAAATTGCCGACTACCTAAAAGCAAAAGTGCATTGATGTAGGATTGCCCTTCTCCCATATAATACCTGATTGGGTGAATGATTCCTTACCAATCCTTGATTTAATCCTTTTATCCTTTTGATTTACGAACTGGGCACAATTCCACCAATCCCTCGCGTTGACCTATCTATACTTGGAGAAAATAGCATCCTGATCTTTTGCTACATTATCTTTATTCCAGACGCTTAGGTGACTGAAATACAAACTTACAAGCAAGGAGGCTAACAAAATGAACCATCTTTGAAATCAATATTAAAAACCGGAAAAGAAAAAATGAAAGAACATCGACTATACCCCTTCCACTTCAAGCAAATTAAATTTCTTGTGATTGCATTAATTTCAATTTTGGGAGTGGCCTGTAATTCATCCAAAATAGAGGAGGATTTGCTAGCAGATAAGGATTGGGAAGTTTTATTCGATGGATCCTCTACTGATGCATTTCGAGGATACGGAATAAATGAATTTCCTGAGGGGGTTTGGATTGTATCAAATGGGATATTGATGACCAACCCCGATACAGCGAATAGGGATTTGATTACCAAAAAAAGATACAAGGATTTTGAACTTCAATATGAGTGGGCAGTGGATACAGCAGCAAATTCTGGTGTCTTCTTCCATATGCAAGAAAACCTTTCCATGGAGGCTGGTAATGGGAATAGCCCAAATTGGATGAGTAATTTTGAAATTCAGATTTTGGATGATATGTATTTTTACGATACTACGGCCATACGATCCGCAGGTTCCTTGTATGACTTAATTATTCCAACAAATAAAAAGCTTAAGCCCATAGGAGAATTCAACAAAGCAGTCCTCTCTCACAAATCCGGTCATGTAGCTCATTGGCTCAATGGAATCAAAGTTTTGGAATTCACCATAGGTAGTCCGGCAATGGATTCCCTTTTGTCGGTGAGTAAGTTTAAAGAAAACCCCAATTTCCACTCAGACAAGGAAGGACATCTCCTATTTCAGCACCATGGACAAAAAGTGTATTTTAGAAATATACGCGTAAGGCAACTTTGATTTTTTTACCCATTATTTGGAAGTTGATTATTAATCTACTAAAATTGTAGACTAATAATCAAACCTATGCACACTAACTTACATTTCGAAACCTTGCAATTGCATGCAGGGCAGGAACCTGATCCAGCTACAGGCTCCCGAGCAGTTCCCATTTACCAAACTACTTCCTACGTCTTTAAAGACACGGATCATGCAGCCAACTTGTTTGGACTAAAAGAATTTGGAAATATCTATACAAGGATCATGAATCCCACCACGGATGTTTTTGAGAAAAGAGTAGCTGCTTTGGAAGGAGGCGTGGCTGCAGTAGCTACCTCCTCTGGTCAAGCAGCACAATTTTTAGCTTTGAATAATTTAGTTCAAGCAGGCGATAATTTTATCAGTAGTTCCTTTATCTATGGGGGAACCTACAATCAATTTAAAGTGGCCTTCAAGCGGCTGGGCGTAGAAGTACGCTTCGCAAATGGCGATGATCCGGTTGAATTTGAACAATTAATCGACCAAAAAACCAAAGCTATCTATCTGGAAACCATCGGAAATCCCCGTTTGAATATCCCAGATTTTGAAAAATTTGCAGCTTTGGCTAGAAAATATGATCTCCCTCTCGTAGTGGACAATACCTTTGGAGCTGGCGGTTACCTCGCGCAACCCATCAAGCATGGCGCCAATATCGTCGTGGAGTCGGCTACCAAATGGATTGGAGGCCATGGCACAAGTATCGGAGGAGTGATAGTGGACGGTGGCAACTACAACTGGGGCAATGGCAAATTTCCACAGTTTACAGAGCCATCTGAAGGCTACCATGGCCTTAAATTTTGGGATATTTTTGGAGAGGGAAATCCCCTTGGACTCCCAAATATTGCTTTTAGTATCCGTGCTCGCGTAGAAGGATTGCGGGACTTTGGACCTTCCCTGAGTCCATTTAATTCATTTTTATTGCTTCAAGGACTAGAAACACTTTCCCTACGCGTGCACCGCCATGCCGAAAATGCCCTTGCATTAGCTACCTGGTTAGAAAGTCATCGGGCCGTAGAGTTTGTCTACTATCCTGGATTAGCCTCGAGCCCTTACCATCACCTTGCCAAAAAATATTTGCAAAATGGATTCGGCGGGGTAGTACAATTTGGAATTCAAGGTGGAGCGGAACAAGGCAAGAAATTTATTAATTCACTTCAATTGGTGAGTCATTTAGCCAATGTCGGCGATGCCAAAACCTTAGCCATTCATCCTGCCTCTACTACCCACGAGCAGCTTTCAGAGGTAGAGCAAAAGCAATCCGGTGTACTTCCAAACTTGATTCGAATTAGTGTGGGTCTAGAACATATCGAGGACATCAAAGCTGACTTTTTGCAAGCCTTTTCAAAATTAAATTTATAATTGATCCAACAGGAACTAGTCCAAAAAAGAAGAAATCATTGGGGGGAATCATCCATTCTAGTGAGGATTCCCCCTAACTAAAAGTGAAAATGTATTTTTGATTTCTTTTTCAACACCACCAAAAGAAGCTAATTAGAGGAACAAACCGAAGTAGTGCTTTAAGCATTTTTGGTTATTGGTCCTGCTTATTTAGAAATCAGTTATATGCTCAATAAAAAAACACGCTATGCCTTGCAAGCCCTTCAATACTTAATGGATCAAAGAGCGGCAGGACCTATTCTAATCGCTCAGATTGCAAGTGAAAAACAAATTCCTTTAAAATTTTTGGAAAACATACTCCTTGAACTGAAGAATATGGAGGTTTTGAGTAGCAAAAAGGGAAAAGGAGGGGGCTATTTTCTGAATCCGGAAGCCATCCAAACCCCTTTGGCAAAAATTATTCGGGTTATTGAAGGTCCCATAGCCATGCTCCCCTGTGCAAGTCTCAATTTTTACGAGCCCTGTGCAAATTGCGATGAAAAAAGTTGCGGGTTACATGCCACCATGGTTTCAGTTCGGGATGCCACCTTAGAAGTCCTAGGAACCAAAACC
>JAURGC010000217.1 GCA_030833985.1 Algoriphagus sp.
AAATTGACCCAATGACTTTGTGAGGGCTGCTGAACAAAAAGCACTAAGCCCATCAAAAAAAGAAGTTTGGAGAAAATTGTTGCTATGGAGACCAGCTTCATTTTTTCCATCCCTTGAAAAAACCAGAGCGGAAAGGTAGCTTCTGATAAGAGCAGAAATACGGAGAATACTAAAACGGATTGGTACCCTTCGAATAGGTTAAAACCATAGGCTCCAATTAAAATAATGACTGTGGAAAAAAGGGCTAGGAGTAGTTTGGCTGAAAAAACATTGGAGACCAACTGTGAGAGTTCGGCCTTATTGGATTGATTGAGGGCAACTTCTCTAGGGGCGCTTAGGTTGAATCCAAAGCCAACCAAAATATTGAATACAATAATTATAGAAAGAGATAAGTTAACCCATCCAAACTGTTCCGCCCCGATACTTTGAATCAGAAGGGGCATGGAAATAATTGAAATCAAGACCGTTGAGGACTGGATTAGCGCCAGAAAAAGAAAGTTCTGGAGGGATTTATTCCGGATAAAATTCCCAAAGGGGATCAACAGATTGATTTTTTCAAACATGGAAGCTTTGGTTTAGACTTCCTGCAAATGTTTTTGATAGATTCTTTTCAGATAAAGAAAGCTAAGGGCAAAAACACCGAATAAAATTGCCCCATAAACCATTCCCTTTAACAAGCGAACTTCAGTTCGCTTTAAGGGTAGTTTGGGAAAATCGATCAATTGAATTAATGGGGTATTGATGCGGTGGTTGATTTTTGCCATTTCTAGATTCTTCACAATTTCTTCAAAAACTGCAGCACTAGTTTGTACATCTACTTGTTTACGGCGTCCCTCTACTGTAGCAGTGCTTAGTAGCGGGTTGGCATTGGGAACGCGATCTTGTTCAGATGCCAAAGTGCCGAGGCTTGCATCAAGAATTGCTCGAACAGAGTCTGCCTGAGATTGTAATATACGAAGGTTCTCCCCTGTTTTTTTTGTTTTTGTTTCTAGATAAAAGGTATTCACTTTGCTCACTAGTGCTTCATTAAAAAGCTTTGCAAACCTTTCGTCCTTGGAGGAAACATTCACCTGAATAATACTCAATTTCCGATCTGGCTTGACGACTTCGAGCTGTTTTTCTCGAATAAGCTTGGCAATTTCTTTGATTACGGAGTCCTGCTTGACACCATGGTTCTCTTTGGAAGATGAAAAAGATAGTTCAGCCAAATCTATTCTGGAGGCCCATTTGTTTTCTAATTCTTCAAATTCAATAAACCGATCAATCAATAAATGCTCTTCGTCAAAGGGACTCAGGAGTGTTTCTTCTAGCATTCGGTCCGAACGGTACAGAGCCATGATGTTATCCCCTTGAAAAAGACCATTTGTTCCTCCTAAGCCCCCTAAATTAACACCTAGGAGACTAGCAATCCCTGACATTTGACCCATTCCTCCTATTCCATCCTCTTCCAATACGAAAGAGGTTTCAGCATGAAAAACAGGGTCTTTTAGTTGAGAATATCCTGCGCCCATCAACGCCCCGATTCCTGAGGATAGTAGGACAATTTTCCACTTGGAGCTGAAAAATTTACCCCAATTGATCAAGTTTTGTACCACCTCTTTCAAGGTGAATTGGGAGGCTGAAAAATGTGAATTTCCGCTCATGGAAGTTAGGGTTGGTTAATTTGAGAAAGAACCAAAGCCAAGGTCGCTAGTCCAGTGGTCACTCCTACTAATTCTCCCAGACGAAGCGGTATTTTTGGGCCTTTGCTTGGAATAATCACTTCAGCCCCTGGCTCTACTGGAGGGTAACTTCGTGCACCAAAAAATCCTTTTGTTCGTTTAACCGCGCCATTTGCGTAGACTACATAGGTTTGCTTGCGGTTGGCTCTTCGGTCAAATCCACCGGCTCCATTGATGTAATACCGGAGGCCGCGGCCTTGCTCGTGTCTTAACGTAGTTGGATAAACTACATCTCCACGCATCCGAACGGTTTGCAAGAGCTTGGGGACATTGAGAATATCGCCTTCTTCGAGTACCAAGTCTTCCTCAGAACCAGGATTGGCTAATATTTTTTCCAGGTTGATGGCAACGGCTTCCGTTTCTTTAATTTTGACAGCTAGCCCAGGGGTTTCTGCAGCAATTTGATCGATCGACTCTCGTTTGGCATTGTTGGCTGTAGAATCCTTTTTTTCAACTTTTTCCTTTGGAAGATCTCTAAATAGGCGAATAAGAAGTTCTTCCTGTGCTTCAGGATTGGGTGGATTTTCTGTAAGTAACTCGCGTAGTGCTTCTAAGTTTTTCTGTCTACGCACTTGCTCAGACTCCGTGTTAAAGAACTCTGTTTTTCGAATCAAAGTTGCTCCTTTGGTATAGGCAAATTGGTTGACTCCCCCAGCTCTTTTCACTAAATCAGAGATGCGGTCTACACTAGTTTGGATGGCAAAGATTCCAGGTGAATTGACCTGCCCTTCTACCGACACGAGTCGTTGCATGGTAAAATTAGCGCGCTTACGTACGATCACCTGATCA
>JAURGC010000208.1 GCA_030833985.1 Algoriphagus sp.
GGATTGCCCAATCACTTTGGTAGAACCTAGTGCAAACCCGCTGCTAGGCCTGGAAGGGAAAATTAGCTTTGTTGCACTGGTTCCCCTGCAGGTAGAAAATTGTCTAGCAGACAAAAAGTCCAGGTTACTGCTCCAGTCTATCCCCCAAGTACTGATCGGAGGGGCAGCTTTACCTTATAAAATCCAACGGGAGCTGATTCAACACAAAATTAGAGCTTGGCAGTCCTTTGGGATGACCGAAACCGTCTCCCATATCGCTTTGGCGGAGATTGGGGATGGGGAATTGCTCTACCAAGCCCTACCAGGCGTAGCCATTGGGATCAACGAACAGCAATGCCTTTGGATCCAATCACCCATGAGTGGAGGAGAAAAAATACAGACGAATGATAATATTGAACTTCGGTCAAAAAACACATTTACTTGGTTAGGAAGGGCTGATTTTGTCGTGAATTCTGGCGGCATCAAACTTTTTCCTGAACAATTGGAACGTCGAATTGCACCCCTACTTGATGAAACTTGCCCAGGAGGCACTTATTTTTTGTTTGGAGAGAAAGACCCCCGCTTAGGTGAGCGATTGGTCTTGTTTGTGGAGGGAACCGAAGATGAAAGTAAGCGGCATGCACTGAAAGCAGGTCTTAAGCGAATTTTGGGAAAATATGAAGTTCCCAAGGAGATCTACTTTAAAATAGCTTTTGCGTATACCCCTAGTGGAAAAATCAATCGTCACGTTACAGCTGCTACCCTATGAATTACTTCTTCCTTCTAGTTGGCCTATTTTTCACGTTGGAAACGCGTGGGCAAAGTACTCCAACAACTCTTCAATTATCCATTACCGGAGCGAATAGTGATGCAGGGAGCATTCGTGTTTTGATATTTTCCAAGCCTTCTGGATTCCCTGATCAAGTCTCCAACTCAGTTCGGAACATGTCTATCGCCCCAAAAAGCGGTAAAGCAAGCTTCAAACTCACCGATCTCCCAGTTGGCACCTATGCTATCGGAGTCATTCACGATGAAGATAACAATGGGAAATTAAGCACCAATGCCGTAGGTTATCCAATTGAAAAATTTGGTTTCTCCAATAATCCTAAGGTCTACTTTGGCCCTCCATCCTTCGAAAAGGCTGCTTTCGTATTGGGGAAAAGCCCAGTTTCGGTAGAAATTAACCTTCGCTAGTCAATATTTCGAAGCCAGCCGGTCATCGAAATGCGCTCTTTGTTCGTCGGTAGCACCTCGTGTGGAATCTCCTCACTCAGAAATACTACCAGTCTCCCCCCTAGAGGTAGTACATCTTCTACCCGTTCGCTTCCACTTTCGTGAGTAAAATACATGCGCAATTGTCCCCCATCCGCTTCCATCCAAGAGTCGTTGAGGTACAAAATGACTGTCACGATGCGGTGCGGTACTGCATGAAACTGATCCAGATGGCGCTTGTAAAAAGATCCGATGGGGTAACGTGCAAAATGGCCTTCAAAAGATTTTAAACCTAAAAAACAGCGGCGGTTGAGCACCTGCTTCAACTCCTCTATTTTTTTCCAAAAAATTGCCTGCAAAGGACTTAAGGAAGATGGATCCATCCACAACACCTCATCACTCCGAATTTCGGTACGTACCTGCTTCTGATCTCCCTGTCCAACTGCCGCTTTCTTAAATTGACCCTGATTCAATAGATCGGTTTGCTCCTTCAAAAGGGCCTTTCGAAAGTCTTCATCAATAAAATTATCCACGACAACGTAGGAGTTGCTGTAAATCTCTTGGCTGATGTGGTCGAGTAAGTCTTCCATAGATAAGAAGGATGGGAAGGCAAAATAACCAGTTAAATCCCTAAAAAACCATAGTTTTGTAAAAAGCTATCCCAATGAGTTTACCTTCTGCTACCACAGGACTAGTGTTAGAATACAATTCTGGCATCTTGCCTCCTCCCTACAGCCATGTATTTCGGCTTGTCTTGGACTGGTCCAAGGGAAACTTAGGTGCCCAACTTGACCTGCATTACACCGATCGAGAGGAACTCTCGGAAGAAGAAATTTTTGATGAGGGTTTTAGTTTGGAGGACGATTATCGGTACCAAGGAAATGTGCCTTCGGTTTGGATTGGACCAATCAAACAACTATTGCAGGCTACCCATTGGACCAAAAAATCCATTGACGAAGGAGGTATTACCCTCACCACCCAAGAAGGAACCAAAAGCGAAGGACTGAAGATTCCTTCCAACCAAGAAGAATGGCAGTTGATGGCTCAGGATTTAATTCAGGCTATTTACGAGCTTGAAAAGAAGGAGGCTCCATTGAAAGTTCAGTACAGAAAAGTTGAGCGAGAGCAAATTACTGACCTTTGCCTAACCATTCATTTCTCCAATCGGGAGGCAGTTTTACTTCGGGCAGAGGTTTCCAAAAAAATCTCTTGGGAAGGAGCCATTGACTTAATGAAATTCGTTTTTTTGCCTGACTACCGTTACGAACAAGCCAAAGATACGCCAGGAACCAAACGAGGAGCCTACATCGAATGTGGAGATGGCTTTTGGCACGAGCTAGGGAAAGGTGTAGTCAACAGCCATGCTTCCGTGGATGCAGTCGGCAAGATCAAGGCTGGCTTTGATCGTCTGCTCGAAGCCAACTAATTCATCGTTTTCTTCGCTCTAAATTCAACTTTGTGTAGCCGGGGGAAGTATCTAACCTCGCTAGGTAGATTCTCCGAGGCAGAAAAA
>JAURGC010000075.1 GCA_030833985.1 Algoriphagus sp.
AGAGGAAGTGGTTCAAGCCCAAGACTTACAAAACTGGCCGCAACAAACCCAACTTCCCCTTTGGTTTACAGCTACCTGTGAGTTTGGAAGGCATGATAGTCCTTTTCTACGATCTGCAGCAGAAGAATTACTATTGGCTTCTGATAAGGGAGCTATCGGGCTCTTGGCAACCGGTAGACCTGTATTCAGTAGTATCAATTTTAATATCAACCAAGCATTTTTTGTTGCATTAGCTGCAGGTATAGATCGGGGAGAACTGGATTTAGGAAGTCTCTACCGAGAAACAAAAAATGGGAGTTTGAATGGCGCATACAATCGAAACTTTTCACTTCTTGGTGATCCAAGTCTTCGACTGGCGATCCCAGACGCTAAAATTTCCATCGATAAATTGGTCTTTCTTTCCAACCAAACTGCTGCAGACACCCTCCACACACTCGTCCCTCTGCGCCTATCTGGTACCATCCAAGACCTTCAGACCCAAGCTTCATTGGCTGGCTTCAATGGGAAATTTAATTTAGAAATTTGGGGCCAAGCAGGGGTGATTACTACTAAGGGAAATGAAAATCCTCCTTTCGAATTTCCGGAGGACACCCAACGCCTATTTAGTGGCGAAGGAATGGTCCGTGAAGGGAAATTTTTTGCTCAATTCATATTGCCAGAACAGGATAAAAATACCTTGCAGGAGGTACAAATCCGGATTCAAGCCTGGGATTCAGTAAAAAAAATTCAGGCGTATTCTTGGGTATCCCTTCCTTTAAAAAATGAGAAAATGCCCGATTCTTCAGACAAAACAGGCCCCAGTATTATTGCAAACAGCGCAGGAAAGCCTCTACTGAACAATTCATCCATCGCAAGCACTCAAGCTGAGATACAATTTATTTTTGAAGACCCCAGCGGGATACTCAGTACTTCCAATTTTCCAGAAAAAACTCTTCAACTACGCGTGAATAATAGCCCCCCTCGCTTCATTCACGAATCTTATGTGGCTTTAGAGGGAAGTTTTGAAAAAGGAGAAGCCACGGTTGTAATCACGGGATTGCAAGAAGGAAAAAATGAAATCCAGGTTCTTGCCTCAGATAATTTAGGCAACCTTAGCACCTATACGTTTACTCTGGAAGTGCGAAATAGCAATAATTTAAAAGTACTTTCCCATCAAATCTACCCAAATCCTGCTCTCGATAGGGTGTTCATTGGCTTTCAACACAACCGCCCTCAAGAAAACTTAATTGCCACCTGGAGCCTCTATTCATCCAATGGACAAGTACTAATAACTGAGAAAAAACGTTTTATTCAAGCTGCAGAAATACTTAAAGATTGGGAGCTGATTTTTTTACAGTCCAAAACGAAATATCCAGCGAAAGGAACTTATATTTACAAACTAACTTTACAGAATGAGTCTAGCTTAGAACTAGATTTAGTAAGCGGAAAACTGGTGATTCAATGAACAAAAAAGCCATTTTAGGAAAGAATTCAATTTTTACCCTTGTTTTTGTGCTTACAGGACTTTCCTCCTTCGCGCAAAATAGCGTAATTATTTCAGGACAAGATCCTACACGTAGAGTCATTACAACTGCAGTCCCCTTCTTAAACTTTTCCCCTGATTCCCGTCATTCCGCGATGGGTGATGTAGGGGTCGCTACTTCTCCGGATGCCAATTCCGCCCATTGGAATGCGGGAAAATTAGCCTTCCTTCAAGATGGGTATGGATTTTCACTTTCCCACTCTCCTTGGCTTGGCAAATTAGTCAACGACATGTCGTTGAATTATTTGGCAGGCTACAAAAAAATTGATGACAATTCTGCCTTTGGTCTTGATCTAAGGTACTTTAATATGGGTGACATCTCCTTGACCGATGGAAGAGGTAATCCAATAGGGGAATTTAATCCTCGAGATATTGCGCTTGGAGGTACTTACTCTAGGAGATTGTCTGCCAATTTAGGTTTGGGAATTTCTGCCCGATTTATCCATTCCAACCTTTCCGGAAATTTGACTTCCACGGGAGGTACAGATTCTCGCCCTGGTACAAGCGTGGGGGCAGATATTGGTCTATATCACCAAAAAAATACCCTTATCGGACAAAAAGAAGGGATGTGGTCTTGGGGGATTACACTTTCCAATATTGGACCAAAAATCACCTACAATAGCGCCGAAGACCTCGATTACATACCAACTACCTTTCGTGCTGGAACTGCCTATAAAATCAACCTGAATACCAATAGCTCCTTGACCTTTGCGCTAGATGCCGCCAAACTGATGGTACCTACCCCTCCGTTGTACCAAGCCAATACAGACGGGACACTGGTTACTGATTCAAATGGCAATCTGGTCATTTCTGCTGGCAAGGACCCCAATCGTGCTTTGCTTTCTGGTATGTTTGGTTCTTTCGGTGATGCTCCTGGAGGATTCCAAGAAGAGTGGAGTGAGGTGACTTTCTCTTTTGGAATGGAATACTTATATGCCAATAAGTTTGCTTTGCGAACAGGATATTTTTACGAGGACGATACCAAAGGAGGGAGAAGATACCTGACCATGGGAGCTGGGTTTACTATGAAACGTCTCGGATTAGATTTTTCTTATTTGGTTCCACAAGTTCAAAATCATCCTCTAGCGGAGACCCTTCGGTTTTCATTGCGCTACTCAATAGCCTCTAATTAATGCCTTTAGATCGCACCCAAGCACCGCTTTTCACAGTACCGAACGAATTTATTTTACCTGCACCCCAGCATTTTAAGTTGGATAAAGCAGCCACCCCCCTTTATTTTTTCCCTACACCGGGAATTGCCGCAGTCCGGCTTGAAGTCATCGGTAAAAGTTCTAGGTCCTTGCTCCCTATTACCCAAGCTTTAATTCCCTCCTTTACACTTCAAATGCTACAGGAAGGGACTAAATCAGCGAATGCACAGCAGCTAGCAGAATTCTTTGACTACCATGGTGCAGAGGTGTACCCGACCCTAAGCTATACGCAAGAAGGAATGAGCTTACTTTGCATCAAGAAGCACTTAGCACCATTACTTCCCACATTTATTTCACTTTTTTCAGAGGCCCAATTTCCTGAACAAGGATTGGAAAAGAGAATTTCTCAACGAAAGCTAAGCCTTCAATTGGATCGAGAAAAGCAGAGTACTCGAGCAGGCCAACTTTTTAAAAAGGGATTGTTTGGTCCAGCACATCCTTTTGGACAAGAAATTTCCGAAATTCATTTGGCTGAAATCAACTCCAGTCTACTCAAGGACTACTACCACAACCATCTGTGGAAAGATTGCAGTTTATTCCTTTCCGGGGATTTTAGTGAAGCAGAACTTGAACAAATTATCCGAACTCTTGAGCAACTTCCTTTCAAGCAGGGGGCTCAAAAAGTTGCCCTACCCGAACCTATGCTAACAGCAGCAATTGAGGAGGAACGGGAAAATGCTGTTCAAAGTAGTATTCGCTTGGGAGGCTGGTCCATTCCCAAGAATCATGCAGACTACCATTCATTGGCAGTATTCAACACGCTCTTGGGTGGATACTTTGGCTCAAGATTGGTCAAAAATATTCGAGAAGATAAAGGACATACGTACGGCATACATTCCTCCTTGGCTGAACTTGAACCCTATGCGTATTGGGTGATTGCTGCAGATGTAAAGAAGGCAAATCAAGTGGAAGTATTTGAGGAAATCAATCAGGAGATCGAGCAGCTTTGTACTGTGGCGGCCGATGCAGTGGAAATTGAAATATTGAGAAATTATTTGATTGGACAATTGTTTGCCAAATTTAGTTCCCCTTTCGATCTAATCGATCAATTCAAGAACGTATACTTTGCAGGATTGGATTTTAGCTATTACGAAAATCGATTCAACTACTTAAAAAAATTCACTGCAGAGGACCTTATGCGTAGCGGACAAGGATATTTTTCCTCGTTGAACCGAGTGAAAATACGGGTAGGGTAAACTTTTAGGTTAGAAAATACTGCAATTTAGCCCAGCAAGTCGTCCAAAAATCCTTCACTCTTTAATCGTTGGAAAATTTCTAGGCAAGCCCAAGCATCCGTAGCCGCGTAACGAAGCTGTCTCTCTGTCAATTGGCTTGTTTCCCAATTCGAGACCTGTTCCGCCTTTGAAATACGAATTTTAAGCACCATTCCACAAAGATTTCGAACACCTACGTTGTGGAAGCCTACCTTTTTGAGTTCATCATTTAGATCAAAAAAAGATTGCGGAAAAAACGAGTCAGTCAGTTTTTTTAAGGCCTTTAGGTCATCATGAACTGCTGCGCCTACTTTGACTACATTTTCTTTTTCCAATAAGCTTCGCAATGAGGCTGGGAAGCCAATGTGGTTTAGACGAAAAATAAACGCTTGATTTGCAGTCGCTAATTGCAACAATGCCACTTGATTAACCTCTCCTTTTCGAAAGGAGGGCTTGGTTTCGGTATCAAATCCAATTAAGGGTTGGTTTTCTAAGAAATCAACTGCATCGACTACTTGATCTGGACGATCAATAAGGTAGATAGGACCTTCAAATTGACCCAAGGGCAACTCATTTATTTCTTCTTTACTGATACTGAATGAGATCATACCAACTCTTCTTCTCGGTCGTAATAAGTAATTCCAATGTTGAGGTAGCCATACAGGATCGTCATGATTGGACTGATTATATTAAAAAAGCAATAGGGAGCATATGCAAATGTAGCTACCCCCAAAACAGAAGCTTGAGTTGCACCACAGGTATTCCAAGGCACCAATACAGAGGTAACCGTAGCAGAATCCTCCAAGGTCCTAGAAAGATTTTCAGGCTTTAGGCCGCGCTTTCGGTACACGTCTGCAAACATCCTTCCTGGTACCAAAATTGCCAAGTACTGATCCGAGGTGGTGATATTAAAAAACACACAGGTAGCTACTGTAGAGGCTATCAAGGACCCTACTCGGTGTACCTTTCGAATAATTGCTTCTGCCAAAACTTTCAGCATGCCACTTTCCTCCATAATCCCCCCGAAAACCATCGCACATACAATCAGCCAAATGGTGTTTAACATGCCTCCCATACCCCTAGTGATGAGTAATTCATTGACTAAGGCATTTTCTGTCACTACAGAAATACGCCCAAATAAGGCCATCATTACCCCCTTAAAGCCCAGATAAGCAGAAGACCCCTTCTCCCCGACTACTTCTGCAATAATTTCAGGTTGAAAAATCAAGGCAAAAACCCCTCCCAATAACGCTCCCGCCAACAAGGCTGGCAAAGCAGGGACACGCTTGATTATCATGATTACAACAAGAATAGGGACTACAAATAGCCAAGGGCTGATGTGAAAGGTGGAGGTAATCACCTGAGAAATAACAAGTACATCTTCCACCTTTCCCTCCGATTCGTAGTTAAGCCCAATCACAAAAAACAAGATCAATGCTATAAGTATGGAAGGAATAGTTGTTTTAGCCATGTGACGAATGTGCGTAAATAGATCTGTTCCGGCCATGGCTGGTGCCAGATTAGTCGTATCTGACAGAGGCGACATTTTATCACCAAAATAGGCTCCAGAAATAATTGCTCCTGCAATAATCCCTTCTTCAAAGCCCAAAGCCTTACCAATACCCAACAGGGCAACGCCAACTGTGGCAACAGTCGTCCAACTACTTCCAGTGGCAACTGAAACAATTCCGCTAATCACACAAGCTGCAAAAAGAAAAAAAGTCGGACTCAACACTTGCAATCCATAATAAATCATGGCAGGTACAATCCCACTCAAAAGCCAGGTGCCTGCCAATGCCCCAATTAGAAACAAAATCAAAATACTACTCATGGCAGACCCAATACTACGGACTATTCCGTCTTGAAGTGATTCCCAACTGTACCCCAAACGGAAAACAGCGACCAAGCCAGCTACAGTTGCCGACAAGACCAAGACTATTTGATTTGCTCCTGAAAGGCCATCAGTTCCAAAAAACTGAATAGTAACGATCAATAGACCAATTAAAAAAACCAAGGGAATCAGCGCATCAAGCACTGTGGGTACTTTTGGAATTTTAGTCATTCACTAAGGTCGAAAGTTTACAAGCCATGAAGCTAAAGAAAAAAAATTAATTACAGGTCTGCTAGTAGTTCAGAAAGCTCTTTTCCCACCTGCCAACCAATAGCCACGCCCATGCCTCCCAATCGCACTGCCACTGCAGTTTTCTTTCCAATCTGTTGAATTATAGGTGCTTTTTTTGTGCCAAATGCCATAATTCCAGACCATTCCATCTCCCATTCCAGGGACCTTCCTGGAAAAATCACCTCCTCCGCTAATTGTACTAAATGGCTTTTTATAACCGGATTTACACCAAAATCTATGGTTCTTTCCTGAGCAAAATCTTGATTTCTTGCACCTCCTAGTAATATTCGGCCAGCAACCTCTCGGAAATATACATAGCCACGATCTAGGTGGAAGGCCCCCTTCCATGGAATTCCTCCTGCTAGAGGCTTACTCAAAAGAATCAATCCCCTACCGGGTTCCATAGGGGATTCTGGCCATAGCTTCTGAGTAAATGCATTGGTACAAATTGCCACCCGAGGAGCTACAAACTCAAAAATTTCTTTTTTATCCCGTTTTTCGGCTAATACATGTCCTTCTTCGTGATTGACCTCCACTACCGATATACCAGAAATAATCCGAACCCCTAGTTTGGAAGCCTTGGACCAAAGTGCGTTGAGGTAGGCTGCAGGATCCAATTCGCCTTCGAATCTATTTTTTACCACCGCTTTGACCGCCTTGGAAAACCCAAACTTACCCGGCTCCTTCACCACAGAAAAAACCTCTTTTGGAAATAATTTTTTCAGTAATCGATTGATGTCAGCAAGCTGATCCAAAGCCTCCAATTGCTCCTGCATCAAGATTTCATACCCATTCCGGTGTTGGTAGCCCAGTGCACGGTCCCCAAATTGTTTCCGGATCTGAGTTAAGCCAGTATACCTTTTTTCCACCAACTGCAATACCTCCTCAGGAGTCATGCTCCAAAAGTCATCTAAAATCTCCGTAAGGCTACCAAAGCAAGCAAATCCAGCATTTTTACTGCTTGCTCCTGAAGGAAAAATCCCTCGGTCAAGCACCAAAACATTGGCCTTTTTATGGTGCTTTTTAAAGTGAATCGCAGTAGAAAGACCTGTAAATCCAGCACCAACGACAATTAAATCGTAGTTCAAAAAATTTTTTTGTTCCCAAAAACTCAACATAGGCGAAACGAATTTACTTTTTAGTTTTGGTTCATTAACTTGCTTTACCAAGTACTACATTTAAACCCAAAATCCCATGAGAAAAATTGATTCCTTACTTCTCGAATACGGAGAAAGTCACCAAAACCAAACCAACAAGCTAATTCACTGGTTTTGTGTTCCTGCCATCTTCTTTAGTGTGGTTGGTCTTGTATTTAGTATCCCCAGCGGGTTTCTTGTGGATCAACTGTCCTTTTTAGGAGAGTTTGCAAATTGGGCTACGCTCACCCTTTTCTTGGTATTGATTTATTACATTTCTCTTTCCCCTGCCCTTACCTTGGGCATGTTGCTCTTTTCTGCCTGCTGCTTGGCATTGGCAAACTACTTAAGCATTACCTTCCCCGGCAACCTGGCATACATCAGCCTAGCAATTTTTGTTATCGCCTGGATTGTCCAATTTTATGGACACAAAATCGAAGGCAAAAAACCCTCTTTTCTCAAGGATGTGCAATTCCTAATGATAGGACCTGCCTGGCTCATGCATTTTATTTATAAAAAAATAGGCATTGGATACTAAACATCCCAAAAAACTTGGAGCAAACTCAGTACAGAAAGATCTTTTTCACACTATTTAAGGCTGCTTGATTGGACTTGGTTTGGATGTTGGCCAAGATAGACCGCTTTTCTTTGGCTGTCAATCTCCAGTTGAGTGAGGCTCCCTGCATACTTCCCAGATTTTCCAGTCCCACGGAAGGAAGCTTTCCTGGAGCATACTCAAACTCAATTTTTTCCACCCGGAACGGCATGGATTCAGCCATATAGTTGAAAAGTACTTCGTTATGTATCGTCTGAATCATGTCCCAATTGGTATAAATGTTTTGGAGCGGCGTAAGTACTTTTGCAAGCAATCTTGTGGGTTCAGCAATGGAAATTTCGGGAGACTTTTCCGAATCACGAATGGTGACCAAAACTACTCCTGCGGTATTTGCTTCTATCCAATCTTTAAAAACATAGCCAAATCGAAGCGCATCTTGGATTCCAAAATTATCGGATAAGCCTGTGTCCATGGTCTTCATCACGGGAGCAGAAGGAAGTTCCACATTGGGTGTCACAAAAGGAAAAGTAGCACTCATTCGAAGGGCTGTCAAAAAGCGTAAATTACCAGGATCTTGGTTTGCAAAAAATCGCATGTAATCTATGGATTGTTTCTTTTCTTTTGGTAAAGGTTTGTCCAGAGCGGAACTTCCAAAAAAGGAGAAAGAATGCGGGGAGATAACCAATTTTCTCCCGTCATTCGTCACCAAAGTGGTAATCGGCATCAATGGAATAAGGGCTTTGGCTTCTGGTTCCCGGTAATCAGCCAAGGACTTATCCAAGATGCCTTTGGTGTTTTTATTGAGCTGTTCTTCAAACGCAAATCCCCGATCCTTGGAATAAACCTTCCCTTTGTAGTTCAATTTTTGGGTAGGAAACAATAAATCATTCACCAAAAGACTGAATAAAATCGGATTTAAATTATCTGCTGCCAATTGATTTAAATAATCCGGATTGTCCACCTGCACACTAGCGTCTGCTTGGGACCTAAGATACAATTCCCTAAAAAAAGCTTCTCCCAAAACACCACCAGAAGCACCTGTATAAAGAAAAGTATGTTGGGTAAGCGTACCTGCTGTAGCTGAATGAAGTTCCTGAAGCACCTTCAAGGTCCACAATGCCGAACGTTGCCCCCCTCCACTTGCGGCGACTAGCACCAATTTGGGTGGATGTTCCACTGGAAACTTCGCTCTCCATTGTTCCAAGATGTGGATGAGATTTTGCTTGTCTTTTTCCAAAGTATCGGGATGGGTGATTGCATTCAATCGCGCCAAATTAAATGGCGCAGGCGTCGTTGAATAATCCATTCCATAAGCAGGATGAGATCGATTGAAGATCGAAAAAGTTGAAAAATAGTTAGCTCCTAACAACAGTGCCAAAACGGCCACTGCAGCCCAGGTACGAAGCCAAAAGGTCAAGGCACCAATTGCCATCAACAAAATAGAAACGAGTAATAGGGCACTCATCGCCGCAGGAAATTGTAAAAGTTCCTGCTCTTTGAAAACTCCCAGAAAAAAAATCGAAGCCACCAAAAAAGATTGGATTAAAAAAATATTCCAGTGATTTTGATGAAAAACCCGCAATAACTTGGCCTTCTCAAAACGCGAAATATCAGGGCGAACTTGCTCCCATTTCAGGCTGAGATTGAGGAAAACTCGAACGCTTGGACCTTCCAAGCTAAAAGGATCTGCTTCTCCTTTTTTAAGTCGGTTTTGCCTACTCACTCGCCTCAATCGCTTATCGATAGTTTCTGAAAAAATCATAAAAAACCCTTTGTTCGTTAGGCTCAAGTACCCAAAAACAAGCGTATAAGCAAGGATACTACCTAGGGAAAAGCCCCCGTAAAGTTGGACCACTTCCCAAGGAGAATCGTGGTCATTTCCTAGTTGAAAACGCAGAAATTCAACTGTATAAACCAGGTAAAAAAGTAGAGGAACAAGTGCATTGTTGAAACAAAAGTGAATAAAAGGACGGTGCACCACAGCAAGAAAAGTGAAGCGCCAGCCATCCATAATGTAGGTTGTCATGTGGAAAGCCATGGTGAATACCGCTACCCCTAGCCCCATCCAGAAAAAACTCAGCCAAGAAACTTGGTGTAAGTACTCGGGATCCAAAAACAAATAAGGAATCCCCAGCATCAGTCCAAATTGCTGCAGTACCAATCCCAAAAGCACCATCCAAATCAGCAACAAAGAAAGATTCTTTTGCAAGTGAAGTAGGAGGAGTTGAACTGGAAAACTACGGGTAAAGGTCTGCCACATGCGATGTTGGTTATAATTCCTACTTATTCAAATTCGGGAAAGCCTATTTTTGGCCCATTACGAGGTTAGTATATACCTTTGGAGAGATCAACTTAACTATTTTTTCGCTGCAGCGCCACCTGATGAAAGAAATCTTATTTCCAGTCCATGCAACTACTTGGTTTTCAAAAATCTATTCAAAATCTATGGATTTAAATGAAAAATTTTCAAGCGTTTCTTTAGCGCTTTGAAAGAGATAAGGTAGATTCGAAACCTGAACTAATTAGCTTATGAGAATCTGGTTTTTATGTAAAGTAAAGTATGCAAAAGAAACGGAAGAGGGTCTTTTGAAAAGTATTTCAGAGCAATACTTAGTCGATGCGGTATCCTTTACCGAAGCTGAAGCAATTCTTTACGATCGACTTGGGTCTCAAATTCGTGGAGATTTTCAAGTCACAGGAATCAGTAAAAGCCCAATTGTAGATGTTTTTTTCTATGAAGATGCCGATATATGGCACAAGTGCAAAGTTTCTTATTTGGTTGCCGATGGAGATAGTGGAAAGGAAAAGAAAGTTACCCAATACATGATCGTGACTGCAGAGGATGTCAAGCAAGCCTACGACCGAATCCAAGAAAGCTTGAGTTCAATGCTTGTGAGTTTTCGTGTGCCCGATATCACGGAAAGCCCTATTTTAGATGTCTTTCCTTTTGAAAAATCAGAAGTGAGTCCAGAATTACCTCCAGGAAACTTCACCCCTGTAGCCCAAGAATTGGAAAAAGAATAAAGCTGGGCCGCATCAATATGCGGCCCAGCTTTATTCTTTTTAGTCAAGTTCGGCAAATCCTTGGTTGGCGACCACAAAGGCAATCAAGTCATCCACCGAGATAGCCGCTCGCTCGGCAGCATCTACAATGTCCTCCCTACTTACCTGAGCAGCAAAGGTTTTGTCTTTTAAGCGCTTTTTCACTCCCTTTACTTCCATTCCTACATAGCCTTCTGGCCGCATGAGTGAATAAGCATGGACCAAGCCACTGAGTTCGTCAAAGGCATAGAGCATTTTTTCCATCAAGGTACGCGGTTCTACTCCAAAATACCGAGGACCATGGCAGGCTATCGCTCGAATAATCGCTGGATCGATAGCTCTTGCCTCCAATTCTTCAATGATTTTTCGGCAATGTTGGTCAGGCCATTGATCCCAATCCGCATCGTGAAGAAGTCCTGCAAGGTGCCATTTATGTGCTTCTGTGGCGCCCAATCCCTGCTCAATCGCAAAGGCCTTCATCAGGTATCCTACTTGTATCATGTGTACTTTCAACCGATCATTCTTCACCCAATCGTTTAAAAGGGCATGCGCTTCAGTCAAGGTAAGTACCTGGTCTTTGTTAGTTAAATCTCCAAATTCTTGGCGGTTTAGATTCAAGGAAAGTGTTTGCATTTTTTGCCGAGACTTTTTTTATTGTTTCAGTAGGAAGTTGTTCAAGAAACAGAATATTAGGCTTTTCTAATTTTCCATTTGGCTTTGACATAGCCCCAAATTACTTTGGGGCTTAAGGCTTTTTTCCGCGAGATGCCTCCATCATATCCCACATTTCTTGAGGTATCATCTCCAAATTATTGAACTCACCCGCACCTTTCAACCATTCTCCCCCATCGATTGTAATCACGTCCCCATTTACATAGGCAGAGAAATCAGAAATCAAGTACGCAGCCAAGTTGGCCAACTCCTGGTGTACCCCTACCCGTCCAACAGGCACTTTCTTGGCAGGGTCAAATTTCTTCACCAAATCACCTGGAAGCAGTCGGCTCCAAGCACCCTCCGTCGGGAATGGTCCCGGGGCAATGGCATTGGATCGGATGCCGTATTTGGCCCACTCAACGGCTAGGGAACGGGTCAATGCTAAAACTCCTGCCTTGGCTGCCGCAGAAGGAACAACATACCCAGAACCTGTCCACGCATAGGTGGTCACGATATTTAAAAATACTCCCGGTTGCTTGGCTGCTATCCAGTGCTTTCCAGCAGTTAAGGTTACTTGAGAAGTCCCCTTCAATACAATATCCAAAACCGTGTTGAAGGCATTGGCAGAAAGACGTTCGGTAGGACTGATAAAGTTGCCCGCAGCGTTATTTAATACGCCATGAATTTGCCCGAATTCAGCGATGCATTGGCCCCACATGGCTTCAACTTGATCAATCTCTCTTACATCACAGACTACAGGAATCACCTTGCCACCAAACTTGGTCATCATCTCCTTGGCCGTTTCCTCCAATACATCCAGCTTACGTGAAGTAATCACTAGGTTAGCTCCCAATACTAAGAAATACTCTCCCATGGCTCTACCCAACCCTGTACCTCCACCTGTAATCAATATATTTTTGCCCTTCAAAGATCCTTCACGGAGCATTCCTTCGGTATAGTTCATTGCCTTTCCCTTATTTTTTTTCAATATACCACCCCTTTGGAAGATTTGAAAAGAAAAAGGAGCTCTTATCGAGCTCCTTTTTAAAATTACCTAAGAAGTGGATGGACTTGCACTCCCTTAATAGCGATAATACTCCGGCTTAAACGGACCGTTCACCTCCACGCCGATGTACTGCGCTTGGTCTTCAGAAAGGGTGTCTAGCTGTACGCCCAACTTGGCCAGGTGCAAGAAGGCTACCTTCTCGTCCAAGTGCTTGGGAAGTACATATACGCCTGGACTGTAGTTCTTGTAATTAGCCCACAACTCTAGCTGTGCCAAGGTCTGGTTGGTAAAGGAGTTGGACATCACAAAAGATGGGTGGCCCGTAGCA
>JAURGC010000168.1 GCA_030833985.1 Algoriphagus sp.
CAAAAGTGATCAACACGCCCAATGTGGCGGCTGTAGCTGCAGATGGGATTCAATTGGTTGCTAAAGCAAGAGTAACTGTCAGAGCCAACATTGCCCAGCTGGTGGGAGGAGCCGGGGAAGAAACGATTTTGGCAAGGGTAGGAGAGGGAATTGTAACTTCTATAGGTTCTGCCTCCAATCACAAGTCGGTGTTGGAGAATCCAGATAAAATCTCAAAGCTTGTTCTTTCTAGAGGTTTGGATGCAGGCACTGCTTTTGAAATTCTTTCCATTGACATTGCTGATATCGATGTAGGGGTAAATATTGGTGCCAAATTACAAATTGATCAAGCTTCCGCAGATTTGAAAGTTGCAGAGGCAAAGGCGGAAGAACGTCGGGCAATGGCTGTGGCCTTGGAGCAAGAAATGAAAGCAAAAAATGTGGAAATGCGTGCTAAAGTGGTGGAGGCAGAGGCTGAAATTCCAAAAGCAATCGCTGAAGCTTTTCGTTCTGGCCAACTTGGAATAATGGATTATTACAAAATGGAGAATGTAAAATCAGATACTGCAATGCGTGATTCGATAGCCAATTCAGGCACTGAATCCAAAGATTCAGGGCCATTTAAATCGTAAGATTTTAATTGGGATGCTAATTTCTTGATGTTCAAATTCAAGAAAATAATTTTCACAAATCCACAGACTAAGCACGGCAAAGTTACCGACCAATTGGATTTACTTTTTGTTGCATTGGATAAGGACAAAAGGTGCGGATTACAAGAACTGAGTTGAAAAAAAGGGAGGTTTTATTCTCCCTTTTTTCGTTTTGCAGGCACAGTAGGAGGGGATAATTCGGGATCTTCCGTTTGTTTCGATCCTTTTGCAAATACTTTTTGTTCCTCCCAGTCTATGGCGACTTCTGTATAATTTAGTGGAAGGAAGGTGTCCCCATTGGCCCTCAGGATTCCTGAAAGATTGTCTTTGGTAACAATGAAAAAGTCTTTGTTTTCCACTTGAATTTGATCAAATTCCATAGATAATATGGGATTTCCAGCAGCATTTAGGAGTCCCTTTTTGGAATTATTTTCAACAAGATAATAACCCTCTTTCAAGCGCGCTATTTTATCCATTCCTTCTGGAAATGCCAGTTCTCCATTGGCTCGGATGAGGTATTGTTTACCTGCCAATTCTGCAATAGCTAGTCCTTTGATAAAGGAACCAATACTTCCCCATTTGGCTTCTGATAAAATTTTCCCTTCTTGGTCTAACGTTCCCCAAAAGTTATTTTCGCGAAAGGTGCTGACTTTTTCGGAAAAGATTCCTACCTCTTCAAAAGTAGGGGAAATGACCCAAGTGCCGCTCTTGTTTACAAAGCCATATTTCCCATTTTTTAAGGCAGGAAAAAGGCCTTCATTTCCCATTCCAATCCATTGTGCATCCGAATTTGGAGAAACAAGCCATTCAGATTTCCCGTGTAGTCCTAATTTATTTTCGCGAAAATGAATATTAAACAACTCAACATCAATAAGTTGTACTGATTCCATCCCCACGGCATCTAGCAATATGCCTTCTTCTTCGAGCACGCGTCTTAGTTTGCCATGTATGTATTCCAGGAGTAGGTCACCTTCTTTGGTGATTTGGTGGTAGGAATTGTACCTCACTTGGGCACTTTGGTCGAACCCACGAATAAGGAGGTATTGATTTTCATCAAACCCAAAGTAACTATCCCCTTTTGTGTGTTCCAATTGGTCGATGACCGGTTCCATTACATATTCACCCGATTGATTGATCAAACCGTAACCAGAAGCTTCCTTAGCGAGGAGAAAATTCCCATTATTTTCCTGCAACGATTCATAGGGTTTTTCAGGATTAGCAGAAAGTGGAAGGAAGTATTCCCCATCTTTTTTTAAAATTACTTGTCCATTCTGAGTTAGTAAGGCTACTTCGGCGCTTCCTAGCCATTTTGATTTGCCAGAAGATTTTTCAAATACCCAATAGTCCCTTCCTTTTCTAGCCAAAAGCCGGTTGGAGTAGGTTTGTATTTCTTCGTATTCAAGTGGAAGAGCAAGCTGTCCATATTCGTGAAAAGCACCGATTCCTTTTGGTCCTTTGACTAGTATCCAAGGTTTTTGGAATTGGAGTATTTCTTGACCTTGGAGATTTACTGCAGGTTTCAAATCTGGAGATAAGAGGAAAAGACCATCTGTATTCGTGCCGATATAAACTGATTTGCCATAAAAGTCTAAATCTTGGTATTCCGCTTTGGTTTGTAGGCTGCCACTGAAATCATATACTTCCCAAGTTTGTCCAAAAGAAGGGGTGGCGATTAAAAGTACTGCGACAAAAATGGAATAAAATAAATTTTTCATGGCGTAGTAAAAATGAGTCATTCAAGAAAGTTTTGAGGTTTTGAGGAACCTCGTAACGCGCACTTATTTATTTGTCTTGGTTTGATTTTTCCAAGTTAAAAAGATCGGTAATTAGTTCAATCATTTCGTCTGCTTTATCCCGCTGGCAAGCGGCTCGCAATTGAACTACCGGTGCTTTAAGTATTTTTTGCATCATACTTTTAGTGATCTTATCAATCAGACCGCATTCTTTTTCTCCCACATTCTTGAGGTACCTACTCAATTCCTCTTGGCGAATTTGTTCAAGTGATTGCTTTAACTTTTGGATGGTAGGGGAGACTACCATTTCCTTTTGCCAATTCCCAAACTCCTCGATACTTTCTTCGAGTATGCGTTCTACATCTGGAATGGCATCCAACCTATTTTGAAGGGCAGCTCCAGCTTTACTCCGGATAGTATCTACGTTGTAGAGGACCACACCGGGGAGTTCTTCTACTGAAGTTTCTATGCTTCTAGGCACAGAAAGGTCGACAAAGAGTTTGTAGCCAGGAATACTAAAGTCCTCGACTATTTTTTTTGTAATGAAGGGCTCTGGAAGTCGGATGGAGCTAACCACGACATCGGCTTCTTCCATAGCTGAAATGCAAGCTTCATAAGGAATGACTTCAAAGCCGAGGGGAAGGGCAATTTCTTCTGCTTTTGCTTGGGTACGGTTGGTGATTTTAACTTGAGCACTGGGTAAGTGGACCATGTTTTTTGCCACATCTTCTCCGATTTCTCCGACCCCAATCAAAAGAATTCTGGGTTGAAAAATATTTTGAGTCAGGCTTTCAATCAATTCGATGGTGGCGTAGGATAGGGAAGCTGCTCCATCGCGGAAGGCAGTTTCCTGCACCACACGTTTGTTGCTGAAGAAAATGGTGTGCATGAGACGATGCAGGAAAGGCCCTGCCAATGTCAAGTCAGAGGCTGTTTGATAGGCTCGTTTGACTTGATTGGAGATTTGAATATCCCCAACTACTTGGGCCTCTAGTCCCAGAGAAACGCGAAATAGGTGAGTAACAGCGTCCTTTTCCTCGTTAAGGATTTGAAAATAATCCAAGAAGGCAACTGGATCAGGTAACCCCCTTTCAATCCCAATTAATTTGATAAGTTCAACACTTAGATCGAGTTCATGGCTGTAATATACCTCTGTCCGATTGCAAGTAGACAAGACAAGCGCATCAGTCACCCCGAAAAAATCTTTCAGCTTTAACAAAAGTCGCTGTATTGCCTCTTCATCCAGGGAAATTAATTCCCGGATATGTACAGGGGCACTGCGGTGAGACAAACTGACAACTCTAAATTTGGTAGGCATTGGAACAAATAAATCCTAGCAAATTTAACAGATGCAGCCACCTTAAAAGTTTCTTTCTCTAAAGACTTATTTAATTTAAAATCAATCTAAATAAATCAATTTACGCTTCTTTGTTCTTGGGCAAAATTTGAGTATATTTCTTAGAATTAATTTTTTAAACTGACTGAAGATGTGGGGGCAGCAATTACTTTTTTGGTTGAAAAGGCATTTTGGTTTTTCTTCAAAAGAAGCTAGAGGCTTTTTATTGGTGATTCCATTTTTATGTTTGTTGGTTGGGGCGTCTCAAGTTCTTGCCTGGGTCAAAGACAAAAATGCCGAAAAGCTTTACCAATATTATTTGAATCAAGTGGATAGTTTGGAAAGGGCGGGAGTAGCCTTACGAACATCGCCTTTACCTACTTTTCAAAAAGCAGATACGCTTTGGCGTCCTTCATCCGTCAAGGTTTCAGAGCGAATCCACCGTTTGCCTTTTTCCGAATCTGACTCCGTGGTCTTGCAAATTGTACCAGGTATAGGCGCATTGACTGCAGGCAGGATCATTAAGTACCGAGAGAATTTGGGCGGATTGATTCACGTAGAGCAACTGCAAGAAGTGTACGGACTCAAGCCGGAGACCTTACCTTTAATTTGGGAATACTTCGATTTTGATACCGTTGC
>JAURGC010000103.1 GCA_030833985.1 Algoriphagus sp.
ACCAGAAAATCGAGTGGCATTAATTCGAAAACTTGTGGGAAAGGCTGGTAAAAATCCCTGGATCGAAGCCCCTTTTTACTGCGACTACGGCTACAATATTCAAATGGGTGACGATTGCTTTTTCAATTTCAACTGTGTGGTATTGGATGTTTGCTCGGTCCAACTGGGAAACCGAGTTTTTATTGGACCAGCTGTTCAAATCTACACCGCTACACATCCATTGGACGCGAAGACTAGAAGCGCATTTTGGGAGTCAGGTAAGCCTATAAGCATTGGATCAGATGTATGGATTGGTGGAGGAGCAATTATTTGCCCTGGCGTCAACTTAGGTGACCGTGTAGTAGTCGCAGCCGGAGCTGTAGTTACCAAAAGTTTCCCTTCAGAGGTAGTTATTGCAGGTAATCCAGCAAAAATAATCCGTTATTTGGGTTCCAAAAAATAACTCATGGCTACCTTCTATTCCAAAAGAGATCTACATTTCCAGCTTTTTGAAAATCAAAATTGCTTGGAATTGCTCCAGTATCCCTACTTTTCTGACCATTCCAAAGAGACCTTTACCTTGGTTCTGGATGCAGCAGAGCAGATTGCAGAGAAGTCCTTGTATCCTATTTTCAAGGAAATGGACCGCCAGGAACCCCAATTGGAAAATGGAATTGTGAAAGTACATCCCCAAATGCGAACCATCATCCGCCAATTTGGAGCCGATGGTTGGATCAACGCAATTTTCCCTTACGAAGAAGGTGGGCAGCAGCTCCCTTGGACACTGCATTTTTCTGCTGGATTTATATTACAGGCTGCCAATTATTCTGCTAGTGTTTTTCCATTTTTAACCACAGGAGCTGCCAACTTGATTCGATCCTTTGGTTCACCTGAGCTTCGAGATGCCTACACGCCAAAAATGTATTCGGGAGAATGGCAAGGAACCATGGCCTTGACCGAACCAGATGCAGGCAGTTCTCTGTCCGATTTATCAACCACAGCCATACCGACCTCAAATCCAGGAGTTTATTCTATAAGTGGTCAAAAAATCTACATTTCTGCTGGAGACCACAATGCCTGTGACAACATCATCCATTTGATGCTTGCACGTATTGCGGGAGCACCAGCGGGAACGAAAGGAATTTCCCTATTTGTGGTTCCCAAAATCAGATTGGATGGTACCCCAAACGATGTATTGACCCAAGGCATTTACCACAAAATGGGCTACAAGGGAGCGCCAATTGTTCATTTAATGGTTGGGAGTGAATCTGCGTGCGAAGGGTATCTCGTAGGGGAAGTAAACCAAGGCCTAAAGTACATGTTTCAAATGATGAATGAGGCTCGATTGGGAGTAGGTATGAATGCTACAGCCATCGCTACGGCGGCATTTCAAACCTCTTTGGAATACGCGAAAGTCAGACCCCAAGGACGAAATCTAACCGACAAAGAACCTCATAGACCTCAGATACCTATCATCCAACATGCTGATGTGAAACGCATGCTCCTGTTTCAAAAAAGCATTACGGAAGGATCTTTGGCACTATTAATTTACTGTGGATTGTTGGCCGACAAAATTTCTCAAGAAACTAATTCCACGAAGAAAATTGAAATGGAATCACTTTTGGATTTATTGACCCCAATTGCCAAAAGTTATCCTTCTGAAATGGGTATGCAAAGCACTTCCATGGCGATCCAGGTATTGGGTGGAGCGGGTTATACGACTGATTTTCCTGTGGAACAATACTATCGTGAGGCTCGAATCCACCCAATACACGAGGGTACCACCGGTATTCATGGATTAGATCTTTTAGGAAGAAAGCTATTACTCAATGAAGGATTGGGCTGGAAAATGCTTCAAAAAGAACTTCAAACCACACTTCATGAAGGAAAACTACTAACAGAATTAAATGAAATTAGCGGGACATTTGAAAAGTATTTGCATGAATTTGCCAGGAATACCGCACATATTTTGTTTAAAAAAAATCAAGGTGCTGCGTATTTTTTAGCAGATGCCACACTTTTTTTGGAAGGAGCTGGACTCCTGTGCATGGGTTGGATGTGGCTAAAACAGGCAATTACAGCTCAAAAAGCCTTAAATCAAGGGAGCATTGATCAGAATTTCCATCTAGGAAAAATTGAGACAGCTCGATATACTGTAGCCTACGAACTAACTAAGCTCAATGGAATTTTGGAGCGATTTACATCTACTCAATACCCTACCCTTGACATGAAAACAGACTGGTTTTAACGTACATTTGTACAATTACTAAAAAGCCTGGCTTTTAATAAAAAGGCAATTGACTAGTTGCAATCAATTAAAAAATCAGAAGGATAAGGTTCAACCTACAAGTAAATGAAACGAATTTTAGTCAGTGGTGGAGCAGGTTTTTTGGGAAGTCACCTCTGTGAGCAGTTGGTGGAAGAAGGAAATCAGGTCATCTGCCTAGACAATTTTTTTTCAGGTTCTGAACAGAATATTTCCCATTTACTTCCCTCCTCCAATTTTACGTTACTCGCACAAGATGTCAGCATACCACTTTCACTTGAGGTAGACGAAATATACAATTTTGCATGTCCTGCTTCTCCCCTACTTTACCAACGTTTCCCTATTGAAACATTCAAGTCTTCTGTACTTGGATCTTTGAACCTGTTGGAGTTGGCAACTGCAACCGGCGCAAAAATATTTCAAGCCTCTACTTCCGAGGTGTATGGGGATCCACAGGTTCATCCCCAACCCGAGTCCTATTTTGGTCATGTAAATCCCATTGGACCTCGAGCTTGCTACGACGAGGGAAAGCGGAGTGCAGAAACCTTGTTTTTTGATTTCCATCGTAAGTACCAGTTGGACATCAAGGTCATGCGTATCTTCAATACCTATGGTCCTCGCATGAGTGCTACAGATGGCCGTGTGGTATCCAATCTAATCCTTCAGGCACTTCAAGGGCAAAACCTAACCATTTTTGGTGATGGTAGCCAGACCCGATCTTTTTGTTATGTAGAAGATACCATTCGAGCCATTAGACTAATGATGGCCAAACCAAAAGAGATAACAGGCCCAATAAATGTGGGAAATCCTACCGAATGTACAATTTTGGAGCTAGCTAGCCTCGTACTTGAATTAACAGGAAGTAGCAGTAAATTTTATTTCCTTCCTCAACGACCTGATGATCCACTCCAACGTCAACCTTCTATTGAATTGGCCAAAAAAGAATTATCCTGGCAACCTGCCTGGCAGTTGAAAGAAGGACTTCTAAAAACCATTGCCTATTTTGCATCGATTTTGAAAAAAAAATGAAGGCTAACACTTTTTTCTTTCCATAGTGGACTAAAAAAGAACGAATTTTGAACACATAAATAAACCCTTCTTCACATCCATTATGCAGGATAATTTAATAAATCATCCAGGGATCATCATCGGTTTTTCTGTTGCGGTTCTATTTATGTTATTGCTTGATTTGGGAATCTTCAACAAGAAGAAACACGTAATTTCCAATCAAGAAGCGGCTATTTGGTCCGTCGTGTGGATCGGCCTATCTATGATATTTAGTATTTTCATTTACATTGCTACAGCTGAAACCTCAGGTTTGGAGAAATTTTCCCAATACCAAGCAGCTTATTGGATTGAAAAGGCACTCTCCGTTGATAATCTCTTCGTATTTATCCTTGTATTTGGGTATTTCAATGTTCCCCGAGATTTACACCATAAAGTCCTTTTTTGGGGCATTATTGGAGCCCTTTTCATGCGCGCTATCTTTATTTTTGCAGGGGTAGGTTTGATCAATCTTACTTTTTTGCCAGAAGTGCTTTTATTGGGTCAACCCGTAAAAATTAATGCAGTGCTCACCATTTTTGGGTTTTTCTTGATTTATGCGGGTATCAAGTCTTGGTTTGCAGACGACAAAGACGATCATGAAAAAGATTTTAGCAAAAGCCCAGGCGCTCAGGTAATCTACAAATTGTTCAAAGTAAGCAAAGAATACAATGGGGGAAATTTCTTTACAATTGAAAATGGAATAAAAATGGCTACTCCACTTTTGGTCGTAGTTGCTGTGATCGAGTTTACGGATTTGATTTTCGCAGTAGATTCCATTCCCGCTATTTTTGCCATAGCCCCAAATGACCCCTTCATACTTTACACCTCAAATATTTTTGCGATTCTAGGACTACGCTCCCTGTATTTTCTATTGGCCAACTTCATTCACATGTTTAGTAGATTGAAGTTTGGCTTGGCCATCATTTTGTCTTTTATTGGATTCAAAATGATTATTGCTCCGTTTTACCACATTTCCTCACCACTTTCACTCTCTATTGTTGGAGGAATTTTAATTATTTCTGTAGCCTCTTCTATTTTATTTCCGATTAAGGGAGATGCGAAAAACTAAAAAAAAAGGCCGCAAAAGAGATCTTTTTTTTAATACCCAAGGGTTTTCAACATACTTTCTTCTTTTTGATCGGTAGCAAATAACCAGTGCCTGACTTCTCCCTTTTCGTCCCGATCAATCAACACATGTTTTGGTGCTGGAATCAAACAATGCTGAATACCCCCATAGCCACCAAGTGATTCTTGATAGGCACCGGTATGGAAAAAGCCAATGTATTGCTGCTTCTTTTCAACCAACTTGGGCAAATAAATATTGAATTGGTGTGCCTCTGAATTGTAATAGTCCATGCTATCGCAGGTCAAGCCACCGAGGGAAATGTTGTGGTATTCCTCCACCCAGTTGTTGACTGCAAGCATGATGTATTTTTGATTCAACCCCCAGCTATCTGGGAGCTGCGTAATAAAGGATCCATCAATCATGTACCATAATTCCTTATCATTTTGGAGTTTTTCTTCCAAAATCGAATACAATACAGCACCACTTTCCCCAACGGTATAACTTCCAAACTCTGTGAAAATATTGGGTTCTTTGGTACTGTTTTTGGCACACATCCACTTGATATTTTTGACGATTTGATCTGCCATGTACTGGTAATCGTAATCAAAAAACACGTTGGTTTTAATCGGCCAGCCCCCTCCAATATCCATGGAATCCAAACTAGGAGCTACGCGCTTCAACTCCACATATTTTTGAATAAAGCGTGTCAACTCTGACCAATAATAGGCGGTATCCTTAATGCCTGAATTGATAAAAAAGTGAAGCATTTTAAGGCTCACTTGGGGATTATTTTTGATTTTTTCTTCGTAGAGCGAAATAATGTCGTTGTAACGAACTCCCAACCTAGACGTATAAAATCCAAATTTGGGTTCTTCATCGGAAGCAATACGAATTCCTACTTGAAAGGGTACGGTAACGTGCTCTAAGTAATAATCAATTTCAGTTAAATTGTCCAAGATGGGAACGCAATTGATAAAGCCATCGTTAAGCAGTTCGCTCACGTACTCCTTGTACTTCTCACGTTTAAATCCATTGCAAATGATGTAGGTGTCTTTTCGGATTTTTCCTTTGGCATACAAGCTTCTAACTAAAGGAATATCAAAGGTCGAAGAAGTCTCGATGTGAATGTCATTTTTTAATGCCTCATCTAAAACGAAACTGAAATGCGAGGATTTAGTGCAATAGCAATAGGTATACTTTCCTTGGTAATTATGGGTTTCCATGGCATTCCCAAAATAGGTCTTTGCCTTCTGAATATTTTCAGAAATCTTAGGTAAATAGGTAAGTTTTAATGGAGTCCCATAAGTTTCTATGATCTCCATAAGATTCACTCCATTGAAGTACAGCTGCTCATTTTCGACCTTAAATTCCTTGGTTGGAAAATCAAAAGTTTGTTGGATTAAATCTAAGTATCTATTCATTTACCAATTATTCTTTATATGGAAATAAGGGTGCAAAAATTGCGCTTTTATTAGCAGTTACCAAAGGTTTGACCCACAATTTATTAGCGGCATTTAATTTACACAAGCTGAGACATCCCGATCACCGCAAATATTTATTGCAGTTTCAAAAAAGTACAACACACTAAAAGGAGGTCATTTAGTCCAAGCCAAAGCCAAAAAGGTGACCTTAACTTTAAATTCTCACTTAGCACCTTGTCTATTTTTGATTTAGTTTTTACTTAGTTTTACAAATAGAAAATAACCCAACTATACCCAAAAATGAGAAGAATAAAGCTGGTGGAGGTTCGCTCTGAAATTGCTGCCGGAACACGTGGAGCAAGTTTAGGTGTGGATGCACTTAAAATTGCCAGTCTTGATAAGAAATCAAATTTTTTCTCCCAATTCCAACCCATTCATGTACCCGATGCAAATAATTTTCTTTGGAAAGGAAATAATCACCCCTATGCAAATTACATCGATGGAGTTTATCAGGTGATAAAAAAAGTATACTCCACTATTAAATCCTTGCGTTTGGAAAAAAAGTTTCCCATCATCTTGGCAGGCGACCACAGTACTGCTGCGGGCACTATCATGGGAATCAAAGGAGCTCAGCCGGATAAGCGTTTGGGGGTAATTTGGATTGATGCCCATGCCGATTTACACACTCCCTACACCACTCCATCGGGCAACATGCACGGAATGCCGTTGGCAATGGCAGCCCATTTGGATAATTTGGATTGCCAGATCAATCAACCTAGTAAAGAGACCTCTGATTTTTGGGATCGACTAAAAAAGATTGGGGGAGATTTTCCTAAAATTAACCCAAAAGATATTGTTTACATTTCTGTACGAGACACAGAGGCTCCAGAGAATTTTCTAATTCAAAAATATGGAATCACCAATTTTACCACAGAAACTGTACGTGAATTAGGCGTTTTTGAAGTTGCTAAGCGCTCATTAGCACTTTTAAAGGATTGTGAACAACTCTACATTTCTTTTGATGTAGACAGTATGGACCCATCCTTTTCATTGGGAACAGGAACCCCCGTACCCAATGGATTAACTGTTGAAGAAGCTATTCAATTGAATGCAGAATTGATCAAGGACAGGCGGGTTTGCTGCTGGGAGATTGTTGAAGTAAATCCCACCCTAGACAGTGAAAATACCATGGCAGAAATCGCCTTTGAAGTGCTGGAGATTACAACTAAGTCCTTGGTCAATCATTTTTGATCGAATCTATAGATTTCACAAATCGCTCAGCACATCTAAAAATCCCAAATTCATCCTCTTTTTCATTAAAAATGATTGTAGGTGCCATATTTTACAAGAAGCCGTCTTAAATTCGCCCTACCAAGTGATTGTTACTGATAAGCCAAATTCGAACAGTGGTTTTTTTGATGCATTCTCTAGGTAAAACTCAAAACCATGAATTTTCAAGATTCCATCCTCCAAGGCATTCAAGATGCTTTTACTTCCTGCTTCCAATCAACTGTTTCGCTAAATCAACTTAGTTTGGCGCCCACCAAAAAAGAGTTTGAAGGAAGCTACACATTTGTTGTGTTTCCATTTTTGAAGCAATCCCGGTTGAGCCCTGAAGCGACCGCAACTCAACTGGGTACCTACCTAAAAGAACATGTGTCTGCAGTGAAAAATTTCAACGTGGTCAAGGGATTCTTGAATCTGGTAGTCGCACAGGAGGAATGGATCAATTTGTTCAAACAAGTATATACCTCCAATAACTTTGGGCAGCATCCCTACAATGGGCAAAAGGTAATGGTGGAATACTCCTCTCCCAATACCAACAAACCCTTGCACCTCGGCCACCTGAGAAATAATTTCTTGGGGTATTCAGTGGCAGAACTATTAAAAGCCGCAGGGTATGAAGTGATTAAAGCCAACTTGGTTAATGATCGAGGAATTCACATTTGCAAATCCATGGTTGCTTACCAACATTTTGGAAATGGCGAAACTCCATCCACAACTGGACTCAAAGGAGATCACCTAGCGGGAAAATATTACGTTCTATTTGACACCCATTATAAAGCACAACAAAAAAGTTTGATGGAGTCAGGACACAGCGAAGAGGAAGCCAAGAAAAACGCTCCACTCCTACTCGAGGCTCAAGAAATGCTCCGGAAGTGGGAAGACCAAGATCCAAATGTAATCGCCCTGTGGAATCAAATGAATAGCTGGGTGTATGCAGGATTTGATGCGACTTATAAAAGAATGGGGGTTAATTTTGATGTGACCTACTACGAATCTAACACTTACCTGCTTGGCAAAGACATTGTGGAGGAAGGATTGGCTAAGGGTGTATTTTTTAAAAAAGAAAATGGTTCCATTTGGGTAGACCTAACAGACGAAGGACTAGATGAAAAGCTCGTATTAAGAGGGGATGGCACCTCAGTCTACATTACCCAAGATATGGGGACGGCAGACTTAAAATACCAGGATTACCAAATAATAAAATCAGTATATGTAGTTGGGAATGAACAAGATTATCACTTTGATGTCTTGTTTAAAATCATGAGAAAATTAGGTCGTTCCTATGGTCCTGGCTTGCATCACCTTTCCTATGGGATGGTTGATCTACCTACTGGAAAAATGAAGTCGAGAGAAGGAACCGTAGTGGATGCGGATGAATTGATGGAGGAGATGGTAGCAACGGCTGCACACCACACCAAAGAACTAGGAAAGATCGAAGGTTTTACAGAGTCCCAAGCCGAAGAATTGTATGAAATCCTTGGATTAGGCGCTCTCAAATATTTCTTATTGAAAGTAGATCCAAAAAAGCGGATGCTCTTTAATCCACAAGAATCTATTGAATTTCAAGGGAATACTGG
>JAURGC010000143.1 GCA_030833985.1 Algoriphagus sp.
GGAAACTTATTAATGACTATCAACGATGTGCCTCAAATTGGCGTATACAATGCCACTGTTCAAATTCAGGTGGTTAGGCCAGTATTTGGGACAAATTATGAATCGGTGGTACTCAATTTTATTGATAGAAATTGGTCATTTGACTACCAGGAGTCTCAGCCTTTGGAATTCAATAGATTTACTTTTTTAAATAATATCAGTTCCTTACTTGCATTTTATGCTCATGTAGCGTTGGGCCTGGACTACGATACCTTTTCCTTGCAAGGCGGAAATCCTTATTTTGAAATTGCCAATGATATTGTAAACAATGCCCAGCAATCGGGTCGTGCTGGTTGGGTTCAAAATCCAAATGATCGGAGAAGTCGCTACTGGTTGATTAATGACCTCTATGTTTCCTCCGTCTATGCCCCTATTCGGGAGGCAGTGTACATCTACCATAGGAAAGGGATGGACCAGCTAATCAGTAGCCCTGATGATGCCTTTATATTTATTTTAGAAGCAATTGGCCGTATTGCTGAGGCTAATAAATCGCAACCAAATGGCATAGTAACGATAAGTTTTATGGATGCGAAAAGCGAAGAATTGGCTCAAATTCTTAAAAATGCTCCTCTTGAACTTAGACAAAAAGCGGTGACATTATTGCTTGAAATAGACCCAAATAATGCGAGAAAGTACAATGAGTTGCTTAAAGGCTGACGCTTATTTTTTTTAATTTTGTTGGAATTCCCCTAACCTCTATGCTTACCTCACTTAAAATCTCCAATTATGCATTAATCGATCAGCTAGCCATGCAGCCGAGCAGCGGTTTGAGTACGATTACTGGAGAGACAGGTGCAGGAAAGTCGATTATGCTTGGAGCTGTTGGGCTTTTGTTGGGCAACCGTGCAGACACCAAGATACTCTTTCATGAAGACAAGAAGTGTATCGTTGAAGGAGTTTTTGATATCAGTTCCTATGGGCTTCAGGATTATTTTGAAGCGTTAGAATTGGATTACGAGGATACCTGCATCATCCGACGGGAAATCAGTCCAAATGGGAAGTCTAGATCTTTTGTCAACGATACACCGATTCTACTCGAACCCCTAAAAACCTTAGGCGAGAAATTGATGGATGTACATTCCCAACACGATACTTTGCTTTTGGGGGAGGGAGATTTGCAATTGAAATTGGTAGATGCCTATGCTCGTACAAGTACTGAGCGTACGACTTTCCAACAAGCCTATCTGGAATTTAAAAAAACAAAAAAAGCCTTGGCGGAACTTACACAGAAAGCTGAAGCGCTTAAAAAAGAATACGACTTTAACCAGTTTCAATTGGAAGAACTAGGCACTATAGCTTTAATTGCTGGAGAACAAGAGCAGTTGGAATCTAGTCAAGAAATTCTTGAAAATGCAGAGGAAATTAAGCTGAAGATCAACGAGGTGCTTTCGCTTTTTAATGAGGAACAATACGGAGTCCTGCAAGGAATGGGGCAGATCCATTCTAGTTTGCATGGACTTGAGCGTTTGGCACAAGCATTTGGAACTTATCGTGCTCGATTTAACGAGGCATGGATTGAATTAAAAGATTTAGCTGAATCTTTGAAAGATGAGGACAGTCGGGTTGAAGTGGATGCGGAGAAGTTGGAACGAACGCGGGAGCGCTTGAGCAAAATCTACCAATTGCAGAAAAAACATGGATTACAGACAGTTGAAGAATTAATCGAACTAGAAAGCCAGTTGGCAGATAAAGTTTTTCAAGTACATCAGGTTGAGGAGCAGTTGGAAGAGACCCGTCAACGTCACCTTCAGCATGAAAAAGCCATGCTTGCTGCAGGGGAGGTTCTCAGTTCCAAGCGGAAGGCTTGTTTTCCTGATTTTGAAAAGGCCTTAGAAGCTTTATTGAAAGATTTGGGAATGGAGAATGCTCGCGTTCAATTTGAAGGGCAAGGCATTGAGCCCCATGCAAGCGGACTAGATCGGATGGAGTTACTTTTCTCTGCCAATAAGGGAATGCCCTTGCATCCACTCAAAAAAGTGGCTTCAGGCGGTGAGTTTTCCCGTTTGCTCTTTGCTATTAAATACCTGATGGCTGATAAAATGGCTTTGCCTACCCTTATTTTTGATGAAATTGACTCAGGTATTTCTGGAGAGGTGGCTCTGCAGATGGTACGTATGATGCAGGAAATCGCAAAAAATCATCAAGTTATTTGCATTACCCACCTTCCTCAGGTGGCAGCCAAAGGAGAAGTCCACTTCTTTGTATACAAAGATCATAGCGCTGAAAAAACCATGTCAAAGGTAAAGCAATTGACCGTTGAGGAACGTGTTCAGGAGTTAGCAAAAATGATGGCTGGATCCAATCCCTCTGTTGCAGCTCAGGCCAGTGCCAAGGAGCTCTTGATGAATTGAAGAGCTAACTCCTAAATTTTATGTAGTTTTACCTCAGTTTTTGAATTCAACCCAATCACTATATGTCAGAAAATTTGCTAAAAGGAAAAGTAGGAATCATTACCGGCGCATTGGACGAAAACTCTATTGCTTGGAAAACCGCGTTAAAAGTCAAAGAACAAGGTGGAAGATTTGTACTCACGAATGCACCTATTGCCATGCGCATGGGAGCCATCAAGGAACTTGCTGAGGAATGCAATACCATTGTCCTCGGGGCGGATGCTACTGTGGTGGAGGATATTGAAAAGTTGTATGCTGAAGCAAAGGAATTTTTAGGAGCAGATTTTGACTTTTTGCTTCATTCGATAGGGATGTCTCCCAACATTCGGAAAGGGAAGGCCTATGGGGATTTGAATTACGATTGGGCGATGAAATCTTACGATGTATCAGCCATTTCTTTTCATAAGATGATGCAGGTAGCCGAGAAAATGGACGTCATGAAGGAGTGGGGATCCATAGTAGGGCTTTCCTATATCGCAGCACAACGGATATTTCCTTTCTATACAGATATGGCAGATGCCAAGGCTTTGCTGGAAAGTATCGCAAGAGGGTATGGGTATCGCTTTGGTAAATTGAAGAAAGTACGCGTAAATACCATTTCCCAATCTCCAACCAAAACTACCGCAGGAACGGGTATTGGAGGCTTTGATTCGTTCTATAATTTTGCAGAGGCACTTTCTCCACTGGGTAATGCTTCCGCGGATTCTTGTGCAGACTACATTGTAAGTTTGTTTTCCGACTTGACCCGAATGGTTACCATGCAAAACCTTTTCCATGATGGAGGATATTCTTTTACAGGGATTTCAGAAGAGATCATGGACAAGTTCAAAGACTTGTAAATGGTCTACTGTTGACAGTCCACTGTCGATAGCAGGTATATTTAGAATCGCATTTCTCATCGATTGGATAATTTTTCGATGAATCAAGCCATTCAAAGCGGTATAAAAATTGAAAGCCTCGCCATGTCGGGGCTTTTTTGTTGCTAATTCTTAAAATAGGCCTTAATATTTGCCATTTCAATGCTTATGGAAAAAATAAGGTTGGCGATACAATTGGGTTATCTGCGGTCTGTCGTCTGTTGACAAAAGATGCGTTAATCATAAAAATATTTTTTCATTTCCGTATTTCCCCTAACTTATAAAACTTTAGAACCCAACTAGCTATGTTGAAAAAAATACTTTTCCTCGGTCTCGCATTGGTTGTTAGCGTTAGCTGGTCCAGTGCACAGATCATGCCTTCCCCTGCAAGAGCAGAGGGAGAGGGCCCTTATGAGAAATTGATCATTCGTGGCGTGACGCTTATCGACGGCACAGGTGCACCACCTCTAGGTCCTGTGGATATCGTAGTAGAAAAAAACCGTATCACTCAAATACAAGCCGTAGGCTATCCTGGTGTGCCGATCAATGAAAACCGTCGGCCAAAAGCAGATGATAAAACGAAAGTCATGGACTTGACTGGGCACTACCTTATGCCAGGCTTGATCGACACCCACGGGCATATCGGAGGTTCAGGACAAGGTACCCCAGCAGAATACGTTTTTAAACTTTGGATGGCGCATGGAATTACTACTGTGCGTGATCCTTCGGCTGGAAATGGCCTTACTTGGGTCTTGGATCACAAGAAAAAATCTGTTACCAATGAAATTACTGCTCCAAGATTATTGGCTTATACTTCCTTTGGTCAGGGAGCAAAAGGGCCAATTACCACTGCTGAACAAGCGAAGGCTTGGGTCAATGAAAACAAGGCTAAGGGAGCAGATGGAATTAAGTTTTTTGGTGCCAAGCCAGAAGTAATGGAAGCAGCTATTTCGGAGAATAAGCGTATTGGTTTACGTTCGGCCATGCACCACCAACAATTGGATGTGGCACGTTGGAATGTTTTGCATTCTGCCCGTGCTGGTCTAACGACCATGGAGCATTGGTATGGACTTCCAGAAGCTTTATTTACAGATCGCACCATCCAAAATTTTCGTCTGGATTACAACTACCAGAACGAGCAGCATCGCTTTGCAGAAGCAGGAAAGCTGTGGCAGCAGGCAGCTCCACCTTTCTCCGAGCATTGGAATAAGGTGATGAACGAGTTGCTGGAGTTGGATTTCACCTTAGTTCCTACACTCAATATCTATGAGGCCAATCGGGACTTGATGCGTGCGCGTACACAGGAGTGGCACGGCGTCTATACATTGCCTTCGCTTTGGCGTTTTTACGCTCCCAATCGTCAGTCTCACGGCTCCTATTGGTTTGACTGGACTACTGAAGAAGAAGTGCTTTGGAAAGATAATTACCGACTTTGGATGACTTTCGTCAACGAATACAAAAACCGTGGAGGTAGAGTCAGTGCTGGTTCTGACTCTGGATTTATTTATCAGCTGTATGGATTTGCTTACATCCGTGAACTGGAAATGTTGCGTGAGGCGGGATTCCACCCTTTGGAAGTTATTCGTGCTGCAACCATGCATGGTGCGGAAGCATTGGGATTGGATAAGGACTTAGGAACTGTGGAAGTAGGCAAGCTGGCAGATTTTGTCATCTTGGAAGAGAACCCACTTCAAAATTTAAAGGTATTGTATGGTACAGGAGCGATTCGCACGAGTGAGGCAAATGAGCCCATTCGTGTAGGTGGTGTCAAGTTCACCGTGAAGGATGGTATTGTATACGATGCGAAGCAACTTCTTAAAGATGTACGGACCATCGTGGACCAGCACAAAGCTCGAGAAAATGCGCGCATTACTCAGCCAGGTTTAGATTGGTAAGTTTGCCATTTTGGGCTTTTTGACTAGAAAGAAGGAGAGCTCACTTTGAGCCTCTCCTTCTTTTTTTAATGAATAATGGGTTTGAATTTCTTTACCTTATCGTTTTAAATTATGCCGTTTGTTACTCTTTCCCAAACCAAACTATTTTACCAAGAACAAGGATCTGGTTCTGAAACCTTGGTTTTTTCACATGGCTTACTTTGGAGTCATAAGATGTTTGCTGCGCAAGTGTCTGAATTTTCGAAGGAGTACCGAGTGATTGCATACGATCATCGTGGACAAGGCAGAAGTGAGGTTGGAGGTCCCTACGATATGGATACGGTGGCAGCAGATGCTGCAGAATTAATAAGGTCTGTAGTGGGTGGTCCAGTTCATTTTATAGGCTTGTCGATGGGTGGTTTTGTGGGCATGCGTCTTGCGGCGCGACACCCAGAATTGGTCAAAAGCTTGACTTTGCTCGAGACTTCTGCCAATGCGGAGCCACTTGAGAATTTACCGCAGTACAAGTTGCTCAATGGCTTGGTGCGTTGGGTAGGGATTATCGCTCCTATAGCAAGCAAGGTCATGAAAATTATGTTTGCCAAAAGTTGGCTCGCCGATCCTGCTCATGGTGATGCCATTCGTCTTTGGAAAAAGGAATTGGCCTCAAACAAAAAATCCATTACAGGCCCTGTAGAAGGGGTAATCTATCGAAAGGGGGTAGAGGAGGAACTTGCTAAAATCAGCTGTCCTACCTTGGTGATTGTAGGGGATGAAGATGTGGCAACCACACCCGATAAAGCAGCATTTATTCAACAAGAAATTCAAGGCGCGAGATTGGAAATAATTCCGGGTGCTGGTCATAGCAGCTGTATAGAAAAGCCAGA
>JAURGC010000133.1 GCA_030833985.1 Algoriphagus sp.
GAAAGTGCTTGAAAAGTTCACGGGTCACAATATTGACCCGCTTGTCCGTACATTGGGCGGAGAGAACTACCGCTACCAAGAGTTGAAAAGGATTGTCGTAGTCTAGTTCGGTTTCTGCAATAGGCATATTCTCCGAAAAATGCTGGATAAAGGCTTCGTACCGCTGTTTTTTAAGCATGGCGTTTGTGTTTTTTGACTGAACTTCTAAGTTAGGGAGAGTGCGGACCTTCTAAAATTTTGGGTGGAAAACAATTTCAAAAAGTCAGTTTTGGACCAAGATTTAGTTTCGAATTCGCCATTCTTTAGGATAATAGTTGTTTACCCGGTTACCCAAATTCTTAACCCACCCCAAGGAGAGTTTTTTGTAAGTAAGGAGTACCCAGCCTAGGGGTAGATTTGTATAGGATTGGTCTTTTTTTCGTAAAAAAGCCAAGGCTTCCTCTTGGGTCAACTCCTGCTGAGGAAACCCGTTTTTAGGCAAGATAGATAAGGCCCATTCGTGGCTAGGAATCCATTCTTTTTTGTGTTTTTTGCCTAGCTCCACACCGAAATACCGTACACTCAGCACCTGCGCTAGCTTTTCCAGTTCACGGTTATAGTCTCCCTGCATACGGAAATAAGTCTCTTGTAGCAGGTAAAATTTGCCCGTTCCATCACCCCCTACCTCTTTATCCAACTCGACAGACTCCTTTTCCCCCACGCGCTTGAGACTGTGGTGTTTGAATTCTTTATTGCTCGGAGCCAGTTGTGTATAGGCTCCTTCTGGTCTTCGTAAGGCGGTTATGAAAAACCCTTCTCCTGCGACCTTGTGTGGAAAAAAACGGTAGCCATAGAAGGTCCCATCCTCCGTATTCACTTCCGTTTCAACAATTCCCCAGCTTGGATCTAAGGGGATGCGGACGGGCTCAAAAGCAAATTCTTCGGTTAAGAAGCGAAGAATCTCTTCATTTTCTTTCTCATTAAAAGTGCAGGTAGCGTAGAGAAAATAGCCCCCTCCTTTAACTAATTCACCTGCCGTATCCACAATGCGCTTTTGGCGAGCGGAACAAAGCAATACGTTTTCAGGAGACCATTCGGCTCGGGCTTGAGGATCTTTGCGGAACATCCCTTCTCCAGAGCAGGGCGCATCTACCAGCACCAGATCAAAAAAACCATCGAGTGGAGAAAAATGCTCGGGGTCGTTGTGGGTTACTACCGTATTGCCAAGCCCCCATTTAATAACATTTTCCTTGAGAATTTGCGTGCGTGCGGCGATTACTTCATTGGCCACCAAGAGCCCATCTTCACCCAGGTAACTGGATAGCAAGGTGCTTTTCCCCCCTGGAGCTGCTGCCAGATCGAGGTAAATTCCCTTCGGGATTTTCAGGGACTCAAGAATGTGGGAGATAAACATGGAGGAAGCCTCTTGAACGTAGTAGGCTCCCGAATGAAAGGTTGGATCAATTGTGAAACTGGGTCGCTCTTCTAAAAAATATCCTTCTTTAGCCCAAGGAATGGGTCGTTTTGAAAAGATAATGTCTACCGGCTTCCTCCAGTTGAGCCGAAGGGAGGTTTGAGCAGGATGGTCTAAACCCTCCTTGAATAGCGCATATTCTGCTGGCCCCAATAGTGCCCGCATTTGAGTTTCAAACGCACCTGGAAGTTGATTTTTGGCCATCTGACAAATATAACGAATCTAACAGCAGTTTCCGGATTGCTGCTAGATTCGAAAGAGGTTCTCTGATGGTGAATTAGGAATCGTCTTCCTCTTCGTCAAAATCTTCCTCCTCGTCTTCGCTCATTTCAAACATGGAACTAAACAGATCTTTAAATTGGAGTCCCGTATCTAGCAATTTTTTGCTCAATTGGGAATATTCGGCTAATCCGTGGAGCGCAAACTCCATGTAGAATTCCCTTTCATTTTCGGGAAGAAACTCTACCAATTGGGTGACGACTTCTTCCAAACCAGGGACACTATGTAGTCCGCTTTTATAAGCTTTGTCGCTCAAGTCACTTAGAAGGTCGAGCTCGTTGCCCTCTCCAAACCAGGCCAATGGAATCACATAAGGATTTCCAGACTTTTCTTTTTTCTTTTGTTCTGGAGATGGAAAATAGTGTACAAATTGACTGCGGATCGCTTTACCAATCAAGTTATAGGCAACTAATCCAGCACCCTCTTGTTCTCCTTCATAGACGAGTTCCACCTTTCCAGTAATGGCAGGAATGACACCAATCAAATCAGATATCCGAAGGACCGTAGTCGATTCATTGTTTCGATACATGCGTCTTTCTGCAGCGGAAATCAAATTCTCATAGGCAGATATGGTCAATCGAGCAGACACCCCACTTTTTTCATCCACAAACTCGGAGTGACGTGCTTCAATAGCAATTTGCTCGATCAGGTCTTTCATTAGCTCTGGCACATGAATGTGGGCAACAGGCTTTCCTTCAAGGCCTGCTTCCTGTGCGGTGATTTTTTTTCCTATAGCAATGGATTTGGGGTAGTGGGTGATGATTTGACTTTCAATTCGGTCTTTTAGTGGTGTGACAATACTACCTCGGTTGGTATAGTCCTCCGGGTTGGCCGTGAAGATAAACTGAATGTCTAAAGGAAGACGTAGTTTGAATCCTCGTATTTGAATATCTCCCTCCTGCAAAATATTAAATAAAGCCACCTGAATACGCGCTTGGAGATCAGGAAGCTCGTTAATTACAAATATGCAGCGGTGTGAACGAGGAACGAGCCCATAGTGAATTACGCGCTCGTCGTTGTAATTTAATTTTAGCGTGGCGGCTTTGATAGGATCCACATCGCCAATTAAGTCCGCAACGGATACGTCCGGGGTAGCTAATTTTTCGGCATAGCGCTCAGATCGTGGTAGCCAAGTGATGGGACATTGGTCCCCTTTTTCTTCGATTAGGTTTTTACCAAAGGAGGTGAGCGGAAGAAGCGGATCCTCGTTGAGTTCTGAACCGGATAGCACCGGGACGTATTCGTCCAAGAGTAGGGTCATCATCCGGGCGATTCTGGTTTTGGCTTGTCCGCGCAATCCGAGCAAATTGATGTTGTGTCGGGATAGAATTGCTCGTTCAATGTCTGGAATGACGGTATCTTCGTAGCCCCAGACCCCTTCAAATACATTTTCCTTTGTTTTGATTTTTTGGATCAGGTTTTCTCGAAGTTCCTCTTTGATGGATTTCGGGCTGTAGCCTGCTGCCTTCAATTGGCCTAGGGTTTTGATTTGAAGGAGTTGCTCTCCTTTAAGGTGTGCGTAATCCATGCTAAAAGCGTTTGGTTCGGTTTCGTCTGTAATCTTCAAAAATTAAATCTCCCAGCCCTTTCAAGCTGCTGTAATAGGCATTGCCATTGTTGACCTTTGTAAATTCCTTCACGAACTCCTTGAGGTAGGGGTCTGAGGCAATCATAAAGGTGGTGACAGGTATTTTTAGTTTCCTGCATTGAGCGGCAAGTTTGAGGGTTTCTGCCAAAATCTTGCTATCAATGCCAAAGGCATTTTTATAGTATTTGATGCCCACTTTCAGACAAGTAGGCTTGCCATCGGTGATCATAAATATCTGCTTGTTGGGATTTTTTCTTCTACGCAATAAATCCATGGCCAGCTCAAGTCCAGCGACTGTATTTGTATGGTAGGGCCCCACTTGGAGGTAGGGCAGATCCTTGATTTCAATTTGCCAAGCATCATTTCCAAAGACAATGATGTCTAAGGTATCTTTGGGGTAGCGGGTTTTGATCAGTTCGGCCAAGGCCATCGCCACTTTCTTGGCAGGGGTAATACGGTCCTCTCCATACAAAATCATGGAGTGGGAAATGTCAATCATCAAGACCGTAGAAGTTTGCGTACGCTGCTCATTTTCCACTACTTCCAAGTCGTCCTCAGTCAAAAGAAAATCTCCTCCAATGCCGCGGTTGGCTTGCGCATTGCGTAAGGAATCAGTAAGTGCAATTTGGTCCAGGTTATCCCCAAATTCATAGGCCCTCCGTTCAGTTCCTTGCTCCTCTCCTGGCCCAGAAATTTGCGTCCGGTGTTGACCAGACTTGCTTCGCTTTAGCTTACCAAAAATTTCTTCTAAGGCACTTTTTCGGATGGTTTGCTCCGCTTTTCCGGTGATTTCAAATTTTCCTTGTTGATTCTCTTCGCTGAGGTAGCCCTTGGATTTAAGGTCTTCAATGAAATTGCCGATACCATAGTCTGGACTAGTGAGTTGGTAGCGCTTGTCCAAGTTGGTCAACCAGCTCAGTGCTTCAGAAACATTGCCCCCAGTCATGGTAACGAGCTGCAAAAAAATATCTAATAGGCTGTCAAACCTATTTTTTTCTGGGTCAAGGGTGGGGATGAATTTTGTAAAACGGAACCCTTTCATGGATTGGAATTAGGTAAATGAGGTCTCCAAAAAAGGAGGCAATTGTATGGCGCGTTAGTATAACACGCGACAAGGGCTAGGAGTTTGGCTAGGTACAAAATAATCCTTTAAATACAGCATTATCCGGTAGGTAGCTAAGTATAGGCACATGCAGTTGTACAAGTTGGCACACAATTTAGACAAGACGTAGAATACAATTTCAAGTGCCGCGGTCTTTGCTTACTGATATACTGACAGACAATTGTAAAAATAAACAAAGGTTCAAGTGTAGGATAAACAGGGATAAAGTCCCTATTTTCGATCCTATGACTACTCCTGAACGGCATGCCTACCTACTTAAAGCTACAGCCAAGCGGCTAGGATTTAACTTTTGTGGAATAGCCAAGGCAGATTTTTTGGCTGAAGAGGCTCCCAAATTGGAGGAATGGCTCCGTCGAGATTACCAGGGTCGGATGGGGTACCTATCCAATCACTTTGATAAACGACTTGATCCTCGAAAATTGGTCGAAGGAGCAAAAACGGTGGTGTCTTTGGTGTACAATTATTACCCAGAAAAATCACTTCCTCAAGGATCTGAGGACCTCAAATTAGCCAAATATGCTTATGGTAAGGATTACCATGACTTGATTCAGGAGAAGCTCAGAGAGTTTTTGAGTTGCCTTAAAGAGGAAATTGGTGAGATTCATGGACGGAGCTTTGTAGATTCTGCACCAATCCTTGAGCGTCAATGGGCACAGCGAGCAGGATTGGGATGGATTGGTAAGAATAGCCTTCTCCTCAATCGTTCTATGGGAAGTTTTTTCTTTTTGGCCGAGCTGGTGATCGATCTGGAAGTGACGCCAGACCTTCCTACGACTAAAGACTATTGTGGCACCTGTACGGCCTGCATGGATGCTTGCCCTACTGACGCGATTGTTGAGGCAGGGGTAGTAGATGGTTCTCGTTGCATTTCTTACCTCACCATCGAACTAAAAGAGGCCATTCCAACCACATTTAGTGGGCAGATGGATAACTGGGTGTTTGGTTGTGATATTTGTCAGGATGTATGCCCTTGGAATCGATTTTCAAAACCCCACCAAGAGCCTGGTTTTAGTCCCTCTTCTGAACTGGAGTCCTTTACTTCACAGGATTGGAAAGAGCTCACGGAAGAAACCTTCAAACGTGTATTTGCTGGTTCTGCTGTTAACAGAACCAAGTTCAAAGGGATCAAAAGAAACGTGGATTTCCTTTCTAATGACAGGCCTTTAGACTGAAGTCTAAACTAGAAACAGAGTGGGTAAGTGCTCCCATGGAAATAAAATCTACCCCACACTCCGCAATTTCAACCAGGTTTTCATCTGTAATTCCTCCTGATGCCTCTGTTTTTATCTGGCCATTGATCCGTTTTACTGCGGCTCTTAGCGTAGTCGGGTCCATGTTGTCCAATAAAATGTAGTCAACTCCCCCAATTTTGAGTACTTCCTCCACCTCTGCCAAACTCCTAGTCTCCACTTCAATCTGTAGGGAAAGGTTATTTTCTTTTAAATACGCTTGAGTTCTGCTTACTGCTTTTGCAATCCCGCCGGCAAAGTCAATGTGGTTGTCCTTTAGCATCACCCGGTCGTACAAGGCAAAACGATGGTTTTGGCCCCCTCCAATAAATACTGCCCATTTTTCTGGGAGGCGGAAATTTGGGGTGGTCTTGCGAGTATCCAAAAGCGTTGCCTTAGTATGCGCTATAAGCTGACTGAGACCTTGTGTTTTCGTGGCAATGGCACTCATGCGCTGAAGACAATTTAAGACTACCCGTTCGGCAGATAAAATCGAAACTATAGGCCCCGTCACCTCAAAGCCACATTCTCCTGGAACTACCGAATCTCCATCTTTTTTAAAAAAAACGAGTTCCAAGCTGGGATCTACCGCCTTAAAGATCAGTTCCGCCAATTCCATCCCTGCTAAGATCCCACGATCCTTGATCCATAAACGCGCAGTACCCATGGCTTCCTTGGATATGACTGCGAGCGAAGAATAATCTCCAGGGCCTATGTCCTCCGCTAAGGCGCTTTCAATAAATTGTTCGATTGCTGATTCACTAAGGTAGGAGGGTCTCATAAAGCCAAAATTAACAATTTTAGGGGGGGATGTTTACCAAAGCTTGAAAATGCCTCAAGGCAATTTCTTTTCCGAATACGCCTTTCCTTCTTTGAAGGGTTCC
>JAURGC010000010.1 GCA_030833985.1 Algoriphagus sp.
AATGAAGCAATAAATCTTCTGAATTACTCTCGGGTTCAACTTCTTCTTTCTCTTCAACTTCAATACTAGAAAATAGTGCCTCAATCCCTTGGATGGAATCATGGGTTTGCTTTAGCTGCTCACCTGCTATGGAAGTGGAAACAGGTGTTTCTAATGCTATAAGTGTGGACCAGTCTAATGATACTACCTCCCCTGAACCTTGAACCGAAAGGAACACCCGTAAAAGCAGAGTAAACAAACTGGAAATAAAAATCATAATACCACGAAAATCGATGCAAATTAGAGTTAATCAATTAAAAACAAAACTAATTTAAATGATATTGATAATTTTGATAAATATCGATTGTAGATAAATGGATTTGAGGTCAAAATTGATTAACAAATCAATTCCATGGGCTCAACAAAAGACTATCTGAAATGGTATCTATCAGGCTAGATAGTGCTTTTTTAAGAATCAATTTAAAAAAAATTATCCCAACCCCTCCCTATCAATAGTTCAATTAAATTTACTAAAGAACCAAGAAGTAAATTTTAACCTATTAAAATTTCTCTTTTCCTCTCCATTACAGCTTTTGTTTTTCTTGTACAAAGGTCCTACCACAGGTAGTAGATTATTTATACCTTGCTTTTCTTCGTAAGAATTTTCTCAATTTCGATCTTCATTTAGGTAGAATGAAACAACTAGGCATACTTATTTTTGACGAAGTGGAAGTATTGGATTTTGCGGGACCATTTGAGGTATTTTCAGTCGCTAACCAGCTGTCCAATTACCAACTTCTCCAAATACATACTCTGAGCATAGAGGAACAAAAAATCCATGCGAAAAACGGGCTTCAATTAGTGGCTGATCAACGGTTGGAACAAGTGGCAAGGCTGGACTACCTGGTTCTTCCCGGTGGGGATGGGAGTAAATTTGTGATTCAAAATCAACTTGCTGTAGAAAAACTACAAAACTTAATTCAACATGCCCGTTGGACTATGTCCGTTTGTTCGGGTGCTAGAATCCTTGGAAAAGCTGGTTTTTTGGATAAAAAACCCTATTGCACGCATCGGGAGGTATTTGGTAGTATGCAGGAAATTGTGCCGACAGGCATTCCACAACCTTCGCAGCGTTACGTACAAAGCGATGCCCGAATTTGGACCTCAGCAGGTGTCTCAGCAGGAATAGATCTTGCTCTAGACCTCACCAAACTTACCTTTGGAGAAGATTTGGCACTCAAAACAGCTACTTATATGGAATACCTTCCTTACCTCGAAAAACATGCTAGCTAATACCCCTGCTCCTCCCTACTACGCGGTAATTTTCACCACCTATCGAACAGCTACCGATTCAGCCTACGAAGAAATGGCAAAAGAAATGGTTCGACTTGTCACCTTGCAACCTGGTTATTTAGGTCATGAGAGTGCACGAAATGAACTTGGAATCACGATTTCTTATTGGGAGAGTCTGGAAGCTATCAAAGCCTGGAAAGTACAATCCTACCATCAACTGGCACAGAAATACGGTAGAGAAAAATGGTATACTGCATTTAAAACACGCATAGCGTTAGTAGAACGAGATTATGGGATGAATACCTAATGAGAGGATCAACCTCCTAGTTCCAATTCCCGCTTGAGCTGCTTTACACGATCTCGAATATCTAGCGTAGCAGGATCTAAATGGAGAGAAGTTGCCTTTAAAAAGTCAACCACCGCACCTTCGTGATCCCTAGACTTGCCCTCCTCTAGGGTTACGTACCGCATAGTGGACCAAAGCACGGTCTTTAACTGGGTTTTGGAGTCATCGGTCAGGTAATATTCCACCATAATGGTATTGGTATTGTACCAGAGGATTCGGCTAAAAATCCTCACCCACTCCCCAACCATGGCCGGTTTTACATAACTGATGTTGTGATTGTACACCACCCAAGCCGCCTTATACACTCGAATTAAATCTACTATTTCCAATCCATATAGTTTTGGAACCTGGTCCTCACGGGCATTAAAAAAGTAGTCAAAATACTTCGCATTGTTGAGGTGACGCAGAGGATCGCAGTCCTGAAAGCGGATGACAACCCGACTTTCTGTTTCCTTCGGATACTGCTTCTGGGAATCGTAATTAAACATATTTAGCTAAGTTTTTGCTTTCCAGACAAACAATGCCTGCTGCTTTCAATTCTTCAATGGCTAACTTCCCATCTCCCGGCTGGAGATTGACGGCTCGAGTAGCATCTGTAATCAAGAAGGTTTCAAACCCCAAAGTTTTAGCATCCAAAGCCGTGAATTTCACACAATAATCTAGCGCTAGTCCAGCAATAAAAACACGACGAATACCTCCTAATAAAAGGTAATTTCTAAGTCCAGTATCTTCTCTTCGTGCATTGTCAAAAAATCCAGAATACGAATCCACTTGGGGATTTTTTCCTTTCTTAAAAATGGACTTCCACCGGCTTCGATCTAGACTTTCTGGAAAATCAGCACCTTTAGTGCCTTCTACACAATGGATTGGCCAAAGAATTTGGGACAATCCCTCCAAAATAATCTGTTCGCCAGGTTGAGTGCCTGCATGATTAGCAGCAAAACTTCCGTGCTGAGCAGGATGCCAATCTTGAGTAGCAACAATTGAATCAAAATAGGGTTGCAAGGAGTCAATAATGGGCAAAATCTCATCTCCTTGAGGAACAGCCAATGCTCCTCCTGGGAGAAAATCGTGTTGAACATCCACCAAAATCAAGGCAGTATCAGGACTCATTTTTTTCATTTCAATTTGATTTAGCAGCTAGAACCAATTCCATACGGAGCTGATGAAGTTGCTCCTCCAACCCCACCGGATATACATGAGGATTGATTAGGCGTTTGTGCGTTTTATCAAATGCTTCCAATTGAAGGGTAGCTCTCTCTCGAATTTCTAACAGGCTGGGAAGTGAGTAAACCAACTCCCCTTTTCTAAAAATAGGCTTTAATAGTTCTTCCTCCTCGTAAAAAGAAGGCATCAACCGCTTGCGCTGAGTGGCATCATTGGGGTCAATAATGATTATTCCTTGAGGATTTATTGACTGCCCCTCCAAATACAGCATATCCGCCACTGCCTTCCCTTTACTAAAGTAACGCCTCACCTTATGAATGCCTGGGATATTGATTTTTAAAGATTGTTGGGACACTTTCACCTTCGGTTCCCAGATTCCATTTTCATTTTTTACTGCGGATAGTTTGTAAACCGCACCCAAGGCAGGCTGATCAAATGCAGTGACCAACTTGGTACCCACTCCCCATACATCAATCGCCGCATCCTGTGATTTTAAGGAGGAGATGATGTACTCATCTAGATCATTGGAGGCGTAAACTTTTGCATTTGGAAAGCCAGCATTATCTAGTAATTGTCGGGCCTGAACTGAAAAATAGGCCAAATCACCTGAATCAATTCGAATTCCTAACATCTCCTTCCCCTTTTCACGGAGACTTAATCCTACTTGGATAGCATTTTTCACACCAGTGAGCGTATCGTAGGTATCTACCAAAAACACACATTGGTCAGGAAAGGCTTCTGCATATGCATAAAATGCTTCTAATTCAGAATCAAAGGAAAGGATCCAGCTATGGGCATGGGTTCCTGAAACAGGAATTCCAAATAATTTCCCAGCCATCACATTGCTGGTAGAACTGCAACCTCCAATATAAGAAGCCCTGCTAGCAGCAAGAGCACCATCAATCCCTTGCGCTCTTCGCAAGCCAAACTCCAATACCGGTGCACCTTGAGTCGCCAAATTAATACGTGCCGCCTTCGTCGCAATCAGCGTTTGAAAATTGAGAATATTGAGAAGCGGGGTCTCTAGTAATTGGCATTGAATCAATGTCCCTTTTACTTGTACCAAAGGAGCATTTGGAAATACCACCGTCCCTTCCTCTACCGCATCCATGTCACAAGTAAATCGCAGTTCTTTCAGGTAAACCAAGAAGGCTTCCACAAATAGAGGACTCCCGTCTTTTTGCTTCATCTGTCGGAGGTATTCCAACTCAGATTCGCCGAATCGAAGATTTTTACAAAAATCCACTACGTAATCCAGTCCTGCAGCAAGCGTAAACCCTCCTTCAAAAGGATTCTTCCTGAAAAATAAGTTAAATACCGCTTCTTGCTCCCCTTTTCCTGACTTCCAATAGGCATAGGCCATGGTCAGTTGGTAAAAATCTGTCAGCAGCACAAGGTTACTTTGATAGAGGTCTTTCGTGATTTTCATTAAAAAGGAAGAATAATGAACTGTAAAACTACAAACTATTTTACCCGCAAATTCAAAAGGATGCCAATGAATACCAATACCATCCCAATATAGGACAGGATAGGGAAGGTCTCTCCAAATAAAAGAAATCCAAAAATTAAGGCATAGACCACTCCTAAGTAACTTAAACTAGAAATACGAGATACATTTCCTGACTGGTAGGCCAAAGTCATAAAGTATTGCGCATTTTGCGTACAAAACCCAATCCACAACAAAATCAACCAATCCCATCCTAAAGGTGTTACCCAATCAAAATACATCAATACAGTCGCAATAGGTAGGGTAACCAAGGGGAAATAAAAAATAATTACCAAAGGATGTTCGATTCCTTTCAGTTTCCGGATCAGATTGTATGCTATGCCAGAAGCTAAAGCGGATACCAACCCCATCGCAGCACTCAATCCGTCTACACGTGGATCGACTCCCTGAATCAATAAAACCCCGACAAAGGCTAAACCAAAATATACAAACTGCCTTGCCTTTACTTTCTCTTTGAGGATAAAAATACCCAAGATAGTCGTAAATATGGGAGACAAGTACTGCAAAGTTACCGCTGTAGCCAAGGGAATGCGTTGGAGGGTATAGAAAAATAAAATCAAACTAGTGGAACCGACAATACCTCTAGCTACCAAGCTAAGTTTCTGTGTTCCAAAAAGTGGGATTCCTTTTTTTCGTAAAACCAACACCGTAAATACGGCACTGAATACAGACCTAAACCATACAATTTCAATGGCCGGGATATGCGGGATAAATTTGACTGACACATTCATCAGCGCAAAAAATACGCTTGCCAAGAGCATGGACTGTACTGGACTTAATTTTATGGTCAAAGCGTCAAACAAGTGATAATTAGACAAAACTACATGATTCTTCCTAGCTTGACTTAGAAAAGTAAGGCTTTTGAAAAAACCTTCTACCATCAAAAACTGTTTCAATTAAAAAATATGGCTTTATCTAGTGGAGCAATTGCTCCAGATTTTTCTCTTCCAGCTACGACAGTAGGTGAAATTTCGCTTTCCAAAGACTTGGGAGGTAAATCTGTGATCCTCTATTTTTACCCGAAGGATTTTACACCAGGGTGTACCACTGAGGCCTGCGAATTTCGAGACCAGTTTGCTGCCTTTCGAGATCTAGACATTCCTATTTTTGGAATCAGCCGAGATAGCTTAAGCTCGCACGAAAAATTTAAAAAAATTCATAACCTTCCCTTCGAACTCTTAGCAGATGAATCGGGGAAAGTTTGTAAAGCTTATGACGCACTTCTCCCTTTAATTAAAATGCCTACGCGAGTAACCTACCTTCTGGATAGCAACCATCGTATTGCTGGAGTATTTCAAGGTCTATTTGAAAACAAGGCTCACGTAGCAGCAATGATCAAGCAGCTCAAGCAATAAGGTGATTACCTTCGATCATGCCAATGGGATAAAAGTTGTATGACTTACTTCGAATACTCATCAACAGACGCTTGCCCAAGTCCAAGGCTGGTTACTAATTCCCAAGCGGATAATTAGAAAATTTAATTAACCACCGAAAATTCGTCCATCCTTCATAATTACCTTTCTGTCAGCCATGGCCGCCAACTCTTCGTTGTGTGTGACAATGACAAAAGAAAGTTGAAACTTATCTCGTAATTTAAAAAATAAGTCATGCAGGGCTCTTGCATTGCTAGTATCTAGATTTCCACTCGGTTCATCTGCAAAAATAAAATCTGGATTATTGATCAGGGCTCGGGCCACGGCAACCCGCTGTTGTTCTCCCCCTGATAGTTCGGATGGCTTATGATCCAAACGATGTTCAATACCCAAAATTTCACCTAATTCTTTCCCACGGATTTTCAGGGCTTTCTCCTCTTTACCTTGAATAAAACCAGGAATACATATGTTTTCCAGTGCAGTGAATTCAGGGAGAAGGTTATGAAATTGAAAGACAAAGCCAATTCTAGAATTTCGAAATTCTGCCAATGAATCCCCTTTCAAAAGCAATAAATTTTGTTCATCAAGCGAAAGTTCTCCCAGATCTGGGCGATCTAAGGTTCCTAGGATATGAAGCAGCGTACTTTTTCCTGCTCCTGAAGCGCCTACTATAGACACAATTTCTCCCTTTGAAATTTCTAAATCCACCCCTTTCAAAACTTCCAGTGAACCGTACGATTTGTGAATACCTTTGGCAATCAGCATGCAAATAATTTTAATTTTTTTAAATGTAAAACAAATCCTTCTAAACCAGGAATTAACAGGCTGTTTTCCAAAAAATCAAGGATTCCAGTTTGCTATATTGCCATTACCCGCTTATCTTCGGGCAAAAATTTCCCCAGATGAATATTCACGAATATCAGGCTAAAGAGGTATTAAAAGGATATGGAGTTCGTATCCAAGAGGGTATGGTAGCCAGCACCCCAGAAGAAGCACATGAAGCAGCGATAAAGCTCAACGCGCAAACCGGTACTTCTTGGTTCGTGATCAAAGCACAGATTCACGCAGGAGGTAGAGGCAAAGGTGAAGTGCAAGAAACAGGCTCCAGAGGGGTAGTTCTTGCCAAGAAATTGGAGGAGGTAAAAGAAAAAGCAGCAGCTATATTGGGAGGAACCTTGGTAACCATCCAAACAGGCGCTGAAGGTAAGAAGGTAAATAAGGTATTGATCGCAGAGGATGTGTACTATCCTGGGGCATCCGAACCAAAAGAATATTACCTATCTATTCTATTGGATAGAGCCACAGGATCCAACGTGATCATGGCATCTACTGAAGGAGGAATGGATATCGAGGAAGTAGCTGAGCACCATCCTGAAAAAATCATCAAGGAATGGATAGACCCAAAAGTTGGATTACAAGGTTTTCAAGCACGCAAAATTGCCTTTAAGCTTGGCTTAAGTGGAACTGCGCACAAAGAGATGGTCAAATTTATCGCTTCCCTTTATGCTGCTTATGTAGGAACCGATTCCTCTCAATTTGAAATCAACCCCGTGCTCAAAACTTCTGACGACAAAATTTTGGCAGTAGACGCCAAAGTAAACGTGGATGACAATGCACTTTACCGTCAGCCTAAGCTAGCTGAATTGAGAGACTTGGCAGAGGAAGATCCTTTGGAAGTAGAGGCAGGTGAGTCTGGTCTAAACTATGTGAAATTGGACGGTAATGTGGGCTGTATGGTCAATGGAGCAGGTCTTGCAATGGCCACCATGGACATGATCAAACTTTCTGGTGGAGATCCTGCCAACTTCCTAGATGTAGGTGGAGGAGCGAATGCCACTACGGTAGAAGCTGGCTTTAGAATCATTTTAAAAGACCCTAACGTAAAAGCCATCCTAATCAATGTATTCGGTGGAATCGTTCGTTGTGACCGTATTGCCAATGGAGTGGTAGAAGCATACAAATCAATTGGAGACATTCGCGTTCCAATTATTGTTCGACTTCAAGGAACCAATGCTGCCGAAGGAGCAAAAATTATTGACGATTCAGGCTTGAAAGTTTTCTCAGCCATTACTTTAAAGGAAGCAGCAGAGCGAGTGAAAGCAGCACTATAACTATAATTAAGTACGCAGACGTAGTTCAACTGGATAGAATATCGGATTTCGGCTCCGAGGGTTGAGGGTTCGAATCCTTCCGTCTGTACTTCAAAGCTCAAACGAAAGTTTGGGCTTTTTTTATTTTTCACTAAGGCAACAAAAAATGAAAGCGTGAGAAAGTAAAAAAGCAGGAGAAAATCTCCTGCCCTTTATTTGAAAACTAAACCAACTATTATTTTAACTACCACAATAGATTCAAAAATAGCACAATTCTAACTAAATCAAAATTCAAGGGAAAAAATTGAACTATTTTATTATTTCAAACTGAATCAGCCAAAATATAATCTAATTCAGAATAAAAAAAGATAATTACCCCACTTATACCCAAGTAAGTTCTGTTTGTTTTGTTTGGACTACTTTAGGTTTAAAAAATCATTTGAATCGCTACAGCCTACCGAGTAATAGCAATTACCACTTCGGTAGCTACACACCAGACTTAGTTTAGAATACCGATTTGTAGCTTAAACTTCAGGTTCATTTTTTTTATTGCAATAAAAAAAGCCTGACTAACTTGGATTCAACTTAATTCTGTTGAACTCGTTTCTTCGATAGTTTCAAAAGGTTCCTTGTCTTCTACTAATTTAACTTGGAGTACTTCACTTGCTTCCACCTTAAAAAACTCTTGGTGAATATTAAACTTTGATTCACCCTCTTTTGGTGCCTTTGCTACGTACGTCCCATCTTCCTGCATGGAATACGAGTTGACATTATCTCTTAGGTTGTAAGATAGAATGTTAATCAACTGTTTTTCTAAAAGTGGTGCTTCCACTTTAAACAAGGATTCCAATCGCTTATCAAAACTTCGAACCATCATGTCTGCACTACCAGAGTAGGTACGGGTATCGCCGTTGTTGTGAAAATGGTAAATGCGGCTATGTTCTAAGAAATCTCCCACAATGGAAAGAACTTCAATATTTTCACTCAATCCTATTCTTCCTGGGCGAAGGCAGCAAATACCTCGAACAATCAACTTGACCGGTACTCCTTGTTGGGAAGCACGGTACAGGGCATAGATGATTTCCGAATCTTCCAAAGAATTTACCTTTATAAATATGCCGCTAGGAAGTCCGTTTTTGGCATGTACTGCTTCTTTTTCAATAAAAGAAATTAGTTGATGCCGCATATCCCTAGGTGCTGTGATCAAATTGGTATAGTCTGTAGGCAGGGAATGACCTGTAATTACATTGAAAAATTCAGATACATCATTGGCTAATGTCTCGTTGGTGGTAAGTAATCCAATATCCGTGTACAGACGGGCTGTATCCTCGTTGTAGTTTCCCGACCCCAAATGCACATAGCGTGTAATCTCTTGATCATCTTTTTTTACGATGAGCAAGAGTTTGGTATGCGTTTTTAAATTGGAAATCCCATAAATAACAAAGCAACCTGCTTTTTGAAGTTTCTTCGCTTCCCGGATATTATTTTCTTCATCAAAACGAGCTTTGACTTCAAACAAAACAGAAACGTGTTTTCCATTTTCCGCTGCTCGAAGTAGGGCTTTGGTAATTCTACTATCCTTGGCAAGACGATAAATGGTCATTTTTATGGCCATTACATCGGGATCCTCTGCTGCATTCTCTATTAGATCCAAAATCGAATCAATGTTATTGTAAGGATGGTGCAGTAGTATATCTCGCTCCTTGAGCGTTTCAAAAATATCTACACTTCCCTCCTCTTGGTACGAGAGTGGTTTAACAGGATTGGGTATTTGGGGCAATCGTTCTTTAAAGCGTTTATTACCTACAATCTGCCAAAGTCCAGTAAAATCAATCATACTAGCCCTTTTTACAATAAATACCGCATCCGGACGCAAATTCCAACGTTCGAGTAAGGCATTTAACATCCACTTGGAGTACCCTTCCTCAATGTCAATCCGAACTACACGTCCAGTTTTTCGCTCCATCAACTTACGCTTCACCTCCTCAAGGAAGTTGGCATCCATGTCCTCACTTTCTTCTAAAGTAAAATCGCCATTTCGGGTAATTCTAAAAAGACTGACCGATTCGATTTCCACATTTCGAAAAAGGGAAATCAAATTTTCTCGGATAACTTCTTCGATGGGAATAAGAGTTAACGAGTTTTCACGTTCAATCTCAAAGAATCGAGGAATATTGGCAGGAATTTGGACAAAGCTCATCTTCCGCATGTCTTTTCGTTCCCCTGGACTCGTAGTGACCACCCCAAAAACGAGCAGCTTGTTCATCAAAATCGGAAAAGTGCGGTAACCGTCGTACACCATAGGCGTCAGCATCGGATAGATCGCTTTTAAAAAATATTGTTTTACTTTTTCTTGCTCTTCTGAGGAGATTTTTGATACGTTGACCAAAGAAATTCCTTCTTGATGCAATTCTGGTAGAATGGTCTGAATAAAATGTTGTTCTTGGTCACCATGAAATCGCTGGCATTCTTTCATTAACTTTTCCTTGAAAGGTTCTTCACGCAAACCCGAGTAATCCACCCGCTCTTTTTCATAGTCCAGGTAATTGTACAAGGAGCCCACACGAATCATAAAAAACTCATCCATATTGGATGCGGTGATTGCCAAGAACTTTAATTTTTCAAAGATGCTTCGAAAAGTTTTTTTGGATTGATCAAGGACTCGTTCATTGAATTTCACCCAACTCAGATCTCTACTGATTAGGTCACTTTTTTGAATAGTCGGTTCGTATTTATCTGCTGCCAGTTTCATACAGGTTCATTATTTTTTGGGTGATCTTACGAGATTAACGAATCTATGTTGGTGTTCTTTAATTTTTTTTTAGAAAAAAAAGGGGCTAAAAAGCCCCCAGAAATTAACTGTCAATCTTGGCGTACTTTGCATTTTTCTCGATGAAGTCCCTTCTTGGAGCCACCTCATCTCCCATCAACATACTAAACAAGTGATCTGCTTCTGCTGCAGAATCAATAGTTACTTGCTTCAGTGTGCGCGTATTCGGATCCATGGTGGTTGACCAAAGTTGCTCTGGGTTCATCTCTCCAAGACCCTTGTACCGTTGAATTCCAACACTATCTTCTTTTCCTTCTTTTGCCATTTCAGAAATCATCTGCTTTCGCTCCTCTTCTGTCCAGCAGTACCGCTCGTCTTTTCCTTTCTTTAGCAAGTACAAAGGTGGTAGGGCAATGTAAACAAACCCCTTCTCGATGAGCGGGCGCATGTAACGGAAAAATAGTGTCAAGATGAGGGTCCTAATGTGAGAACCGTCAATATCCGCATCCGTCATGATGATGATTTTGTGGTACCTGAGTCCAGAGAGATCCAGCTCCTTATCGTCATTTACGGTTCCAAACTTCACCCCTAGCGCAGTAAGGATATTTTTAATTTCATCATTGTCGTAGATCTTGTGCTCATGTGCCTTTTCTACGTTCAGAATTTTGCCTTTAAGTGGGAGTATCGCTTGAAAATCTCTATCTCTCCCTTGCTTGGCAGATCCACCTGCGGAGTCCCCTTCGACAAGGTACAACTCGCAAACTGTGGGATCAGAGTTGGCACAGTCCGCCAATTTTCCTGGAAGACCACCTCCACCTAAAATATTTTTACGCTGCACCATTTCACGAGCTTTACGAGCAGCATGTCGTGCTTGGGCTGCAAGGATTACCTTACCCACAATAGTCTTCGCCTCTCGAGGATGCTCTTCTAGCCAAGCTTGCAATACTTCTGATACCGCAGAATCTACAAAGCCAACAACATCCGAATTCCCCAATTTGGTTTTTGTCTGCCCTTCAAATTGTGGTTCTGCTACTTTTACAGAAATTACTGCAGTGAGTCCTTCACGGAAGTCATCTCCGGAAACCTCAATTTTCAATTTTTCCAACATCCCCGACTTGTCTGCATAGGACTTCAAGGTTCGGGTCAAGGCTCTTCTAAATCCGGTGACGTGGGTTCCGCCTTCTTGCGTATTGATCGTATTCACATATGAAACCACATTCTCCGTGTACGAATTATTGTAGTTCATCGCCACCTGAACAGGAACCTCTTGATTGATAGACTCGATGTAAATGGGCGATTCGATTATTTTTTCACGGGTTTCATCCAAATATTGAACAAATTCTACCAATCCCCCTTCGGAGAAAAACTCATCCGACTTGGGTTGTCCATCCTCCATTTCCCTTAAGTCCTGAAGGTGGATTCGGATGCCTGAGTTCAAATATGCCATCTCACGCAAACGCGTAGCTATGGTCTCATATTTGAATTCGGTGATGGTGAAAATGCTATCATCCGGCTTGAAGTGAATGGTAGTTCCTCTTTTGTCTGTTTTACCAATTTCCCGAGCAGGGTATTGAGGAGCTCCTATTTTAAATTCCTGTTCGGTGATTACTCCATTTCGGTAAACAGTCGCTTTCAAATCTGTGGATAATGCATTGACGCAGGAAACCCCAACTCCGTGAAGTCCTCCAGAAACTTTATAAGTGTCCTTATCGAATTTACCTCCTGCGTGGAGCACAGTTAAAACTACTTCCAATGCAGATTTCTTTTCTTTCGCATGCATGTCAGTAGGAATACCTCTCCCGTTATCTTCTACAGTAACAGAGTTGTCCTCGTTTACAGTCACACGAATGGTATCGCAATGTCCTGCCAGCGCTTCATCAATGGAGTTATCAACCACTTCCCAAATGAGGTGGTGTAGGCCTTTGATCCCTACATCCCCTATATACATGGCAGGGCGTTTTCTAACTGCTTCTAGGCCTTCTAATACTTGAATATTACCAGCGCCATATTCTTCTGGATTGCTTAAAGTTTCTTCACTCATGGTTAGGTATAATTCCCCAAATTTAGGGGTGTCGGTACTGTGCGTAAATTACTACTTAGTTATGCCGCAATTTAGAAAAAAAAAGTGACTTACATGGGGGTTTTTAGAAAGACTTTTAAGCCAATTTTGAAGTAAAAACGATTATTTTTCTCCAAATTTTATTTCGTAATATTTCGTTTTACATATGCGCAAGTAATTTTTTATGTAATTTTTTTTAACCTATATCACTGGTTTTCAACACTTCATTTTTTTTGTTTATTTTTTTTTAATTTTTTTAAAACAAATTTTTTTCTGTAAACTTATGTTATTGTAAAAGTTAGTTAACATCAACCAAAACCAAACAACTATGAATTACACGTTATTGGCGGATCTTGTTGGGTTAGACAAGATCATCAACTCAGATCCAGTAGCCATTACCTTCTTTATTGGGTACATGGCTATGTTTGCCTCTGCAGTTTTCTTTTTCGCAGAAAGAAACTCAGTGGAAGGAAAGTGGAAGCTTTCCCTATTGGTATCCGGACTTATTACGGGTATCGCTGCAGTACATTACTATTACATGAGAGATTTCTACCTACAAACAGGATCTAGCCCTACGGCTTTCCGTTATGTAGACTGGACCTTGACTGTACCTTTGATGTGCGTTGAGTTTTACCTATTAACTAAGCCTTTCGGCGCAAAAGGTTCTACCCTTTTCAAGTTGATTGTTGCTTCCTTGTTGATGTTGGTAACAGGCTACATTGGAGAAACCTCCGGCCTTGACAGCAATATCATGTGGGGTATTCTTTCAACAGTAGGCTACTTGTACATTGTGTACGAAGTATTTGCTGGTGACGTAGCCAAATTGGCAAGCAGCTCCAACAGCCCTGCATTAGGAAAGGCAATGTTCCTTTTGAAAATCTTCATCACTTTAGGATGGTCCATTTATCCTATAGGATACATGGTACTTCCAGGAAACTTGCTTTCTGGTATGTTTGAAGTAAGCTCTATCGATCTATTCTACAACCTTGCTGATGCAATCAACAAAATCGGTTTTGGTTTGGTAGTTTACTCTGTAGCAGTTGCTGAAAGCAGCAAAAAATAATTAATCTAAGAACTGCCTGTACGAAAGTGCAGGCAGTTTTTTTGTACCTATGAAAAAATACGACTACATACTAGCAGGAGGAGGATGCGCAGGCTTGAGCCTAGTCTACCATCTACTAGATAGTAGTTTGAAAGATTCCACTATTCTTATTCTTGAACCTACACTAGGTGAGGTTCCCAACAAAACCTGGTGCTACTGGAACACAGCAGCCCTCCCTATTCACCCAGTAGCAGCTAGATTTTCCTGGAACTCGTTTTACTTACAGCAGGGAAAGCAGCAACACCAACATGGGTTTGAAAAATTATCCTATTACCACCTCAACTCGCATGACTTCTACGCACACGTGCTCGAGAAAATTAAAAACTTTCCCAACGTACATTTTTTGAAAGAGGAGGTGAGTACCATTCGCTGCATCAAAAACGAAGTTTACGTAGAAACAAAAACCTCAGGAACCTATAGCAGTAGTTACGTATTTGATTCACGTAATTTTGTAAGTACTGATACTCAAAACATTTTAAATCAGGTATTTATAGGATTACGAATTAAAAGTCAAACCGCTGTATTTGACCCCAACTCCTTAGGCTTGATGGATTTCGACACGGCCTCATCTTCTGGATTTGATTTCATCTATACGCTCCCATTCTCTAGTCAAGAGGCATTGATTGAATACACGGCCTATACGAGTGAAGCCCGCGGGGAAGAGGCACTTCTAAATTCTCTGAAGGATTTTCTCAAACAAAAATATGGGGCACTAGCATACGAAATCACCTTTCAAGAATCTGGTCAGATTCCAATGACCACCCGAGTTCAGTCACAAACTTCTGGGCAACGCCATGTTCGAATCGGTACGGCAGCAGGTTGGACTAAGCCTTCTACGGGCTATACCTTCGCTCAAATTCAAGAAAACTGCAACCAACTAGTTACTCGCTTGGAAATGGGAGACAGTCAAGGCCTTCGATTCCCTCGGAAGTCACGTTTCATTTTCTACGACAACATCCTACTTAGCATTGCACACCACTGGCCCAAGCGCCTTCCTGGGGTATTTATCAATCTTTTTTCGACCTCTTCTCCCGACTTGGTATTTCGGTTTTTGTCTGAAAAAACAACCTTTTTGGAAGAAATCAAACTCTTATCACGCTTAAAATTTGGCATTTTTTTAAAAGGACTTACCCGATATGGCACGTATTGAATACTTAGCCAAAGGTCTTGGATTAGGAATTGCTACCCTATTCCTAGTCCTTCCTAATCTCCCACAAGAGATTCAATTATTTATTTTTGCTTTGATTATTTTATTTGTAGGTATTCCTCATGGAGGCATTGATCATTTGATTCATAATCCAACTATTACCCCACGCGGATTAGCTAGATTTATCCTTCGGTACCTACTCCTGATGTTGGGCTATGGATTGATGTGGTGGTTTTTGCCTCTAGCCGCGTTAATTGCCTTTTTAGGAATGTCAGCTTACCATTTCGGTCAATCACATTTCCTGGAACAAGGAAAATTAGAAAATAAGGAAGGGCTGCTTTACTTACTTAAAGGCGCATTTTTTCTATTCCTCATTCTCTTTGGAGATTGGAGCATGACCCAGAAAATCTTGAGTTCCATGATCTCCATAGACCTTTCTGAAGAATTTAGACTGGGATTTTTGGGTTTCTTGTTGGTTAGTTCCCTGATCGCTCAAGGCTTCAGTACCCAACCTTTCGGCTTAACTGATGGACTGGATTACCTGATCCTTGCCCCAATCCTTTATTTCAGCCCACTTTTAATTGGTTTTAGTGTGTATTTTGGATTCTGGCATTCCCTACCCAGCATGCTTGCGGAATATGCTTACTTGAGGAACATCCCGGCTTTTAACTCTCCCTTAAAATTCGGGAAACAATTACTCCCTTTTTCTGGAATTAGTTTGGTGGGAATAGCAGCTATTCTAGTTGTTGGTCTGGAATTTTTAGCACCCAACCAACTTTACCTGCTATTTTTTGTGCTAATTTCACTGATTTCCCTCCCACATATCCTGTATATGGACACCTTTTTGAAAGAGAAACTTCAAAATTGACCGGTAGTCAACAATACCAAGGTACAAGCTTCAAGCACCTCAATACCAGTTGATCTGGCTTGGGAATAAGCTTTTAGATTTTCAGTTCCAGGATTAAAAATAATACGCTTAGGCCCAAGTCCGATCAGGTAATCTATCCATTCAGACTGGTTGGAAGGTCCTAAATACAAGGTTACCGTATGGATTCCTTCTAAAATGGGTTTTTGACGTAAGTCTAGGATCTCCTTTCCAAACACAATTCCTTTTTTGATCCCTATTGGAATAAAAGAGATTCCTTTGGATTGCAACAAGTCGGCAGCTCGGTAAGCATAGCGCTCAGGATTAGCTGTAGCGCCCACTACTAGCGTCAATTTGATCTTATTTGGCACGTTGTCCATAGTGCCGATCTCGCTCAAAGGTGTCCATGTGACGGTGCTTTTTACTCTCGTAAATATCGTCTAACGAGAGTAAGATCCCGGTCTCCTCTACCTCTCCAAATTCGTCGTTCAGCGCAGTTCCAAAATTTCGCATACTTGGTGATAGGTTCATGTATGCATTGATCAGCGGTGGAATATTTTCTCCCAATGCCCGGATTCTCCCATTAAGTACCTTGTAACCCTCCTTGTAATCCAAACCTTCAAATGGATTGGGATGAGAAAGGATATCTGTTTCGTAGGTTAACTTTAACTTTTCTTTTGGTTTCACTAATCCTTGATTATCAGGGAAATAATGATTCATAAAGTAAAGTAAAAAATCGCGACCCTCCCGGTTGTAATGCGGGTACATAGTTACCTTTCCAAACAGGTATTTGACATGGGGATGAAGAAGTACAAAGGCTCCCAATCCATCCCAAAGATTGTCTAGACTAAACATTCCTTTGCGGTTGTCCAAACTAGGCTGGTAACTGGGTTGAACAAAAGACCTCCCCAACTCAATCGTATAGGGCAAGTAGTTTTGAATAAAATCTGTTGAAAAGTCAAATAAATGAGACGTAGAAAGTCGGATTTCTCCATCTACTCCTTGAGCATCTTTGCAACAAATAAGTCGGTATCCCGCTACAATTTGTTGGTCTTCCTCGTTCCAGGTGATGAGCTGTTCGTAGCAAGTTTCGCTCGTATCATTTTCATCCAAATCCAATTCCCTACCTGTACCTCCCCCTGCTGCTCGAAAGGTCAATTCACGAAGTCTACCTATCTCACGCACCACATTCGGCGCATTGTGGTAATTGACCACGTACACAATATTGTCCCCATTGTTGGTATAACGAAGGAATCGCTCAGGACTAAGTTCTGCCTTCAATAGTTCACGATCCACCGCAGGAATAAGCGCTTTCACCTCAGGCATTCGTTTTTCCAAGTTCATACACTTTTGATTTCATGTGGTCTGCCCACTCTGGATCGGATTTACTTCCGTCAAAATAGGTATAGGGCAACGGCTTTCCAAGTGTGAGGTGAATTTTGCCTTTGCGCTGTTTGTACATTTCATCCACTAACCAGAACATTTCTAAGTTAACCTTCAGTCCTATTTTTTTTCTAAAGTTGGCTAAATTGTAAAAAAACGAAGAATTTTTACCTGAAATATGAGTAGGAATCACCGGCATTTGGTATTGTTTTGCCTTGGCAATAAAGCTCTTTTTCCAGAGTAAATCTTTGATCCCTTGCTCTTGCTTACGAGAGACGAGGCCAGCAGGGAATATCAATACTACATAACCCTGAGAATACACCTCTTCAATGCGTTGATTGGCCTCTGAGGAATTTTTTCCAAATTTATTAACTGGGACAAAAAGCGGTTCAAAATTATTGAAAGTCATCAGTAGATCATTTACCAAAATGCGTACATCTGGACGAATTTTGCCAATAGCTTGAACAAAAGCGATTCCATCCATACCCCCTAGGGGATGGTTGGAAGCCAAAATTACCCCCCCAGTTTTTGGGATATTTTCTGCTCCACTTACCGTCACTTCCATCTCAAATTCTTGAATCAGTGCGTTGGCAAAGTCCCAGCCTTTTTTGGAAAGGTGCTTATTCAGCACCGAATTGAGCCATTCCTCGTGCGTCACCCGCTTCACGTAGCGAAGCAAAAATCCAGGAATCCACTTCAAGAGATTTGGGTTTTTTAAAGCAATCGCTTTTTCTATATCTATAAATTTTTGAGACATGGCTCAATCAAAAACAAGAGTTAATTTCTTCCTACAACCCCACATAAGGGCTAATTAGTCAAAAATAGAAAAAAATCTAGCATACAAACCCCGAACAAGCCCCTGGTTTTCTAGTTTCCTGAAAACCAAGTACCTTGTTTTAAAATTGACCCCTAAAAAAATGAACCTTGTTCTCACCGGAAGCACCTCCGGTATCGGATGGGAAACCCTCCTTGCATTATTGCCACAATTTGATCGGGTTTATCTACCCGTTAGAAACCTTGCCAAGGCAGAGAAGCTGATTCAACACCTTCCCGAAAAAGAAAAGATTGTTCTGATTTACCTAGACCTCAGCCAGCTCGCTTCGGTCAAGCAAGGTGCTGAGGAAATTTGCCGGCAAATCGATGAAATTCATGTCCTAATCAACAATGCTGGCGGGATGTATCCAGCAGGAAAAAGAAGCAGCGAAGGACTCGATCTCAGTTTCTGCAGCAATCATCTTGGACAGTTTCTCTTGTTTCAAGAATTGCTACCAGCTTTGATCAAAGGGCAAGCCAAGGTTATTCAAGTAAGTTCCGAAGCACATCGCATCGCTGGTTATCCAGAAAAGGATTTTTCCCTGCGTAAATCTTTAAATACGGTATCTTCCTATGCAAAAGTTAAATTATATAATATCCTGTTTACGAATGAGATAAAAATCAACTACGAAGAGGATGGGTTAAATGCTTATTCCCTCCATCCAGGAGCTGTTCGAACAGCCTTTGGCTCGGAAGCCTCTTCTTGGGCCAAAGGGATTATTACCTTGACCAAACTCTTTTTTATCTCTCCAAAAGAAGGTGCTGCCACCACCATTTTTTTGGCTACCACGCCAAAGGAAAATCTTAAAAATGGGGGCTACTACAAAAATAAAAAGTTAAGCACTCCCTCCACCCTTGGAAGGGATTCCAAACTTGGAAAAGCTCTTTGGGAGTTTAGCCTTACAGAAATTCAACGCGTAATGGCCAACAGGAGTACCAACAAGCAGTAAGAAGCCCACGAAATTCTGTAGTTTTGTAGCAATGAAAGACTTGATCCTATCCCTTTCTCCAGGACCTTGGAAAGAATACGAATTAATTGATACTGGAGGCTTCGAAAAATTGGAGCGATTTGGAAAATTTATTTTAAGTCGTCCTGAGCCACAAGCAATCTGGGATAAATCCTTGCCAGAAACAGATTGGAAAAAGTTGGCCCATGCCCACTTTGCCAAAGAAAAACACAATCCCGAAAAAGGGCAATGGCAACAATTGAAGGCCATGCCTAACCATTGGCAACTCTCTTATAGCAATGCTGATGGCTTGGATATGACCCTCAACCTCTCCCAAACCTCTTTCAAGCACATTGGGTTATTTCCTGAACAGGCTGTCAATTGGGATTATTTGTACCGCAAATTGAAAGCCTTTCCTACACCAAAGCCGAAGGTCCTTAACCTATTTGGCTACACCGGAGCGGCAAGTGTAGCCGCAAGAGCCGCAGGCGCAGAAGTGGCGCACCTAGACTCAGTGAAGCAAGTAGTGACTTGGACCAAGCACAACATGGAATCTTCCGGCTTAGATGGTATCCGGTGGATCGTGGATGATGCAATGAAATTTATCAAACGCGAAGCTCGGCGCGGAAATGTCTACCAGGCGATTGTATTAGATCCCCCCGCCTACGGAAGAGGCCCAGAAGGAGAAAAGTGGATTTTGGAAGAGCAAATCAACGAAATGCTAAAAACCTGCGCAGAAATACTCGATCCCAAAGATCATCTGCTCCTACTCAACATGTATTCCTTGAGCTTTTCTTCTTTAATCGCTGCCAATTTGATTCAAACAAATTTCGGACCGGTGAAAAATGCAGAACAAGGGGAATTGTATCTGGAAGAAAGTCAAGGGAAAAAACTTCCTTTAGGTATTTTTTACCGATTTTCAAGTTTTTGACCACTATTCAAAATGATCTCCAATCGGCAACTTTTTCTATCTCATTTAGCCCAAACGACTGATTTCCCCTTAGGGATTGAAATTATAAAAGCTGAGGGAATCTATCTTTATGGACCTAATAGCGAACGGTATCTGGATCTAATCTCAGGCATTGGCGTAAGTAATGTAGGTCATTGCCATCCCAAAGTGGTAGCGGCCATCCACCAGCAAGTAGACCAATACCTCCACGTCATGGTCTACGGAGAATACATACAATCCCCACAAACCCTTTTGGCCAAAGCCTTGGTAGACACTCTCCCTCCAAGTCTAGATAACGTATACTTAGTCAATAGCGGTTCAGAAGCCATCGAAGGTGCCATGAAGTTGGCCAAACGCTACACCAATCGCTCCAACTTGATCTCCTGCACCAATGCTTACCACGGCAGTACTCAAGGTGCGCTCAGTATCGGAGGCAACGAGGAATTTAAGCGAGGTTACCGCCCACTACTCCCAGGTACCTCACAAATTTTTTATGGAAGCTTCTCAGATTTGGAAAAGATCACCAAAGCTACTGCCGCGGTAGTCCTAGAAACCATTCAAGGCGAAGCAGGAATTCGCGTAGCCTGTATGGCTTATTTTCAAGCCTTACAAGCTCGATGTCAGGAAGTGGGTGCTCTACTTATCTTGGATGAAATTCAGGCTGGATTCGGAAGAACAGGTACCTTCTGGGCCTTTGAACAGATGGGGGTCGTGCCTGATGTGCTTGTTTGTGCAAAAGGAATGGGAGGCGGGATGCCCATAGGGGCTTTTATCGCCAACAAAGAGGTGATGGGGGTATTTAAATCCAACCCCTTACTTGGACACATCACCACATTTGGTGGTCATCCAGTGTCAGCTGCTGCTTCTTTGGCGACCCTACAGGTACTGCAAGAGGAGAATTTGATCGAACAGGTTGCCGAAAAAGCCAAATTATTCAAATCCCTACTCATCCATCCACAAATCAAAGCCATTCGCAACCAAGGGCTGATGATGGCTCTAGAGTTTGAGTCCTTTGACGTGCTCAAACCCATCATTGACCGAGCAATCCAATTGGGTGTCATCACGGATTGGTTCTTGTTCTGTGACGACAGCATGCGGATTGCCCCTCCTTTAACCATCAGTTTGGATGAAATTAGAATTGCCTGTGCGCTAATCTTACAGGCCATCGATGAAGCATAAGGCCAACACACAAAAAATTTAACCTACTCTTTTCCATTTTTTATTCTAATTTTCCAGAGTTTCAAAACAGTTCGAAATTGATGAAAACAACCCTTCGCATACTCGGTATCCTTCTATTTGTAGTACTAGCAGCCCTTATCGGTTTTATCTACTGGAATAGCCCCCAGTACGATGGGGAAGTACAGGTAACTGGATTGAGCCAAGAGGTAGACATCCATTTCGATGACTATGGTGTACCCCATATCTATGCACAAAATGAGACGGATGCCTACCGAGCATTGGGCTACATCCATGCGCAGGAACGCTTATTTCAGTTGGAAATGATGCGCCGTGTTGGGTCAGGCACTCTTGCCGAGTTCCTTGGACCCGATGTGCTGGAAATAGATCAATTTTTTCACACCCTAGGCATCCCCAAACATGCTAAGGAAAGTACCAAAGCTATGCTTGCTCAAGAAAATACTCCTTGGAGAAGTGCTGCGGAAGCCTATATCGCGGGGGTCAACCAGTTTATTGAGCAAGACAAACTCCCCGTAGAATACTTACTGCTTGGAAGTAAACCTCGTTCTTACACCTTGGATGACATGCATTCCATCTTGGGTTACATGACCTTTTCCTTTGGAATGGCATTGAAAACAGATCCTTTGGTAACCGAAATTGCCCGTAAATGGGGAGGTGACCATCTAGCTTCCTTGTCCGTTCAAACCCTTCCCTCCCATTTCGTCATTCCTGTTTATTACCCAGACTCTTTAGTGGCAGGATCTCATCCGGTTGATTCAAAACTCAATGCCTTGCTTGAAAAATTACCTACACCGCTTTTGGAGGGCTCTAATGGCTGGGTAATTTCAGGTAGCCGAACCAAGTCTGGCAAAGTTCTCTTTGCAAATGATACCCACATTGGATTCTCTTCCCCATCCGTATGGTTTGAAGCCCACATAGAATATCCTGGTTACAGCTTTTATGGAAATCACTTGGCTGGCATCCCTTTTGGACTAGTAGGGCATTCAAGACACCACAGTGTTGGCTTAACCATGTTCGAAAACGACGATCAAGACTTTTTTGAGGAAAAATTAAACCCTTCCAATCCCAATGAAATCCTAGTTGGGGATTCTATTTTCCCCATCACCACACGCACCGAAGTCATCCAGATCAAAGGACAGGAGTCAGTTGCTCAGGTAATCAAAGAAACAATTCATGGACCCATTATGAATGCGGTGGTCAAGGAAATCCAAGCACTGACTCCCAACCCGGTGTCCTCTTGGTGGGTATACCTACTCGAGCCTACTCGTGCCTTGGAGGCTGTTTACCAAATCAATCATGCACAAACCATGCAGGATGTGGCAGATGCTGCTGCGCTTATCCATGCTCCGGGACTCAATATCATGTACGGCGATAATTCAGGTAATATTGCTTGGTGGGCTGCTGCAAAATTACCTATCCGTGGTGAGGGGGTGCATTCCAAAATTTTTACTGATGGGTCAGCTCTGGCAGCACAACCTCGAGGCTGGTATCCATTCACCGAAAACCCACAAAGTGTCAATCCGGCTTCTGGCTTTGTTGCCTCTGCCAACAACCAGCCCGACTCAACTAAATCTGGAATCTTTTATCCTGGCTACTATTACCCAGGTGAACGGTGGAATCGAATTTCCAAGACCGTGACCGCAAGAAAAGATTGGGATCAAAACTCCATTCGCTCCTTACAATTGGAAACTCGCAATGAGCAATCTGTAAAAAATGCAGCCTTCCTTTTGAAGCAAATAGAAGAGGGGAATTTTGAAAAATACGAAGACATTCTTGGTGAACTCGCAGCTTGGGAAGGGGAACATGATTTGACTAGTACTGCCCCTACCCTGTATTACAAGTGGCTTTACCACACCTTACGACTGGCTATGGAAGATGAGTTGGGCAAAGAAGGATTTGAAAGTTACCTCCAAACCTTCATGATGATCCGAAGCACTGCTTATTTTCTAACCCATGAATCAAACCAGTGGTGGAATAATAAAACCACGCAAGGGAAAGAAACACGGGAGGAAATTGTAGGGGCAGCTTTAAAAGTAAGTTTGGAAGAACTTTCACTGCAGTTTGGCGAGAATCAGGAAAGTTGGAAATGGGAAAAAGCTGTAATTGTAGAACATCCCCACCCTTTGGGTTCTCAAAAGCCTTTGGATAAGCTTTTTAATGTGCGGACCGAAGCCGTAGAAGCAAATGAGGAGGCGGTGAATAAACTGGCCTTTGATCTGAACGGAACAGGTATTTATAAAGTAACTTCAGGACCTGCGATGCGAATTTTGTTGGACTTTGAAAACGTGGAGGAATCCGTTTCGGTTTTACCTACCGGAAACTCCGGAAATCGCTTTAGCAAGCACTATGCTGACCAAAAAGAATTGTATGTGGAAGGAAAGTACCGTCCTCAATTGATGAATAAAGAGGATATTCTAAATGACGCAAAGGGAACGCTGAAGTTGAAACCTAGGAAATAGCAGAAAATTGTACAAGGTACCAGGTACCTGCCTTCCGCAGGCAGGTACCTGGTACAAAACACTTGATATCCATGTCAAAAAAAACTTACCCTATTCAAAAATCCGAAGAAGAATGGCAGGCACAATTGGATCCCCTATCCTACCAGGTCTTGCGTCAAAAAGGAACGGAGAAGCCCTTCACCGGTGCATATACGCTAAACAAAGAAACAGGCGTGTATTCCTGCAAAGGCTGTGGCAATCCTATTTTTCATTCCGATTTCAAGTACGACAGCGGTTGCGGATGGCCTAGCTTTACCCATCCTATCAAAGAAGAGGCCATAGAAGTGCACATGGACTACAGCCACTTCATGATTCGGGAAGAGATTCTTTGTGCTTCCTGTGGAGGTCACCTAGGCCACCGCTTCCCCGATGGACCATCGGACAAAGGCGGCATCCGGTACTGCATCAATTCGGTGAGTATGGAGTTTGAAAAGTAGAAACGAGAAACAAGACCTTAGATTACATTTATTGGTTCTCGCTTCTTGACTCTTGGTTCTTGTTTCTTTTCTATTGCATTTCCCCAATACCACCTTATATTTGCTATCGAAATGAAAAACACAGCAGCAAATCTTATTTTTTCTCTGCCAGCACAGGTACATTATCTGTTGCATCATTTCCATCATTCCTCTTGAGAGGAAAGATACTACCCCCACCCCGGTGCTGCTGATGATAGGGATTCGGCCATTCACCACCCCTTCGCTCAACTAATTACGCATTTAATAACTCCTCCTCATGGAACAGATTGTACGTATTGCCGTTCAAAAAAGTGGACGATTATCCGATGACTCCCTCAGCCTAATTAAAGAATGTGGCATCAAGTTTTACAATGGAACAGGCAAACTCAAGTCCAGCTCTACCAATTTCCCGGTTGAATTCCTTTTTCTAAGAGATGATGATATCCCCGGCTATGTAGCAGACGGCGTGGCAGACCTAGGCATTGTAGGTCAAAATGAGGTAGCCGAAAAAGACAAAGAAGTAGTTCTTCTCAAGAAACTAGGCTTTTCCAAGTGCCGACTTTCACTCGCCATCCCAAAAGGTACTCCCTACAGTGGTATTGGGTATTTTGCAGGAAAAAATATTGCTACCTCCTACCCTAAAATCCTTGGAGACTACCTCCAATCTCAAAAAATCACTGCCTCCATCCACGAAATTTCAGGCTCTGTAGAGATTGCACCTAGCATCGGACTTGCCGAAGGAATTTGTGATATTGTCAGTTCCGGATCTACCCTGATGATGAATGGACTGAAAGAGGTGGAAGAGGTATTTACCTCGGAAGCGGTCTTGATTGCAAATACCAATTTGAGTGATTGGAAAAAAAGCATTGTCGATAAACTTCTTTTTCGAATCAATGCCGTGCAAACAGGAAAAAGCAATAAGTACGTGCTTATGAATGTGCCCAATACCGCCCTACCCAAGATCATCTCCCTAATTCCAGGCATGCGCAGCCCTACCATCTTGCCCCTAGCACAAGAAGGTTGGTCATCCGTACACTCCGTACTTAGTGAAGATCAATTTTGGGAAAATATGGACGAACTTCGTGCCGCTGGCGCAGAAGGTATCCTGGTGGTTCCCATCGAAAAAATGGTTATTTAAATAAACACAAGACTTCAATCGATGAAATTGCTCGTTAATCCTAGTCCAGAAATATGGCAAAAGCACTTGGCTCGTCCAGCAATGGATACCAAAAAAATAAAAAAAATCATCAAGCCAATATTTGAAAAGGTGGCTAAATCAGGGGACAAGGCACTACGCAAGTTTGCCCAAGAATACGACCATGTACATTTAGATTCCTTACTTGCTACTACCGAAGAAATCCAAGCTGCAGCAAACCTACTTCCCCCTGAACTTATCAAAGCAATTGCACTAGCAAAATCCAATCTTGAAAAGTTTCATGCAGCTCAAGCCACACCGGAATTGGTAGTAGAAGTGATGCCTGGAGTTACCTGCAGCAGAAAAAGCGTCCCTATCCAACGCGTGGGTTTGTATATCCCCGGAGGTACCGCCCCCCTATTCAGTACCGTGCTCATGCTAGGCATCCCTGCCCAGCTCGCTGGCTGTAGGGAAATTGCCCTGTGTACACCGACTAACCGCAAAGGAGAAATCCATCCTGCCATCCTGTATACTGCTCAGCTGGTTGGCATTACGAAAGTGGTAAAAATTGGAGGAGCACAGGCCATAGCCGCACTGACCTTCGGAACGGAATCGGTTCCCAAAGTGGATAAGATTTTTGGACCGGGCAACCAGTACGTGACCGCAGCCAAGCAAGAGGCGACCAAGTACGGGGTAGCCATTGACATGCCTGCAGGGCCTTCCGAAGTCCTTGTCTATGCCGACGAGACAGCCATCCCTGCATTCGTGGCCGCAGATCTTCTTTCCCAAGCAGAGCATGGAGTGGATTCTCAGGTTGTATTTGTTACTAATTCAGAAAAATTTGCCCATAAGGTAATGGCAGAAATAAACCTGCAACTGGAAAAACTTTCCCGCAAGGAGATCGCTGCCAAAGCCCTGACCAACTCCTGTGCAGTAATCCTAGAAGATCAGGCAAGTGCCATTGCTCTAATCAACGAATATGCCCCCGAGCATTTGATCTTAGCGGTAAAAAAGGAAGAAGAAATTACCCGCCAAATCCACTCGGCCGGTTCGGTATTTTTAGGAAATTACAGCCCAGAAGCAGCAGGCGATTATGCATCTGGCACCAACCATACCCTACCCACCTCTGGCTATGCTCGCAACTACAGCGGGGTATCCTTAGATAGCTTTGTAAAAAAGATTACCTACCAAAAGATCACTCCAAAGGGCCTCAAAACCTTAGGTCCTGCAGTAGAGATTATGGCTGCCAATGAACAACTGGACGCCCACAAGCAAGCTGTGAGCGTTCGACTCGAGTACCTCAAACAACAAAAAAAATGAGGATAGACATCACTAGCTTACTTCGGCCTCACTTGCGCCAGTTACAACCTTACACTTCAGCTCGAGACGAATACAGTGGCTCTGAGGGAGTATTTTTGGACGCCAACGAAAATCCATTTGGATCGAGTACAAGTCAAGATTTTAACCGCTATCCAGACCCGTACCAAACGGCACTGAAGGAAGAAATAGCAAAAATCAAAGGCGCAAGCCCTGCACAGCTTTTTCTAGGCAATGGATCCGATGAGGCAATAGATTTGCTTTTCCGAGCTTTTTGCATCCCAGGACAGGACAATGTCATCCTACTCCCTCCAACTTACGGGATGTATGGTGTCAGTGCTGCCATCAATGGGGTAGAAGTTCGGAATGTTTCTTTGACACCTGAATTCCAGTTGCAACCCGAGAAAATACTAGCGTCGATAGATGCACATTCCAAAATTCTATTCATCTGTTCCCCGAACAATCCCTCGGGCAATGCCGTCAAACGAGAGGATATTATTTTTCTTCTTGAGAATTTTTCTGGAATTGTGGTGGTAGATGAGGCCTACATCGACTTTTATGAAGGAGCTAGTTTGCTCACTGTTCTGGATCAGCACCCCAACCTGCTGGTCATGCAAACCTTGTCCAAAGCTTGGGGACTGGCTTCACTTCGACTAGGGATGGCCTTTGCAAGCCCAGAATTAATTCGGGTACTCAACCAAATCAAACCTCCTTACAATATCTCGGGATTGACCCAGGAAACCGTCCTTTCGGCGCTTCAAAACAAGGAGAAAGTGGATGAATTTATTCAACTAATTCTCGAGGAGCGTGAATTTCTTCGAAAGGAACTAGAACGATTACCTTACATCCTTCGTGTTCACAACTCAGATGCCAACTTTCTTCTGGTCCAGTTTGAACATCCAAACCAGGTATATGAGGACTTGGTGAAAGAAAAGATTATTGTTCGTAATCGTTCCTCAGTATTGCACTGTACTGGTTGCCTTCGAATCACCGTGGGCACCCGAGCGGAATCTATCGCGCTACTACAGGCTTTGGATAAAGTATGTTCCTCTTAAATCAATCAACCGAATTATTTCTAAGTGATTCCATGAAAAAGAAAGTCCTATTTATAGACCGCGACGGTACCATCATCAAAGAGCCTCCTACTGATTTTCAGGTAGATAGTCTGGAAAAATTAGAGTTTATCCCCAAAGCCATCACCAACTTACGGAAGATTGCAGAGGAATGTGACTACGAACTTGTGCTGGTAACCAACCAAGATGGATTGGGTACGGACTCCTTTCCAGAGAAGGATTTTTGGCCTGCCCAGTACAAAATGTTAAAAACCTTGGAACAGGAAAACGTGCACTTTGCCTCCATCCACATTGACCGTAGTTTTGAACACGAGCAGGCACCTACTCGTAAGCCGAGAACGGGTATGCTTACCGCCTACCTATCTGAAGAATATGACCTTGCCAATTCATTTGTAATTGGCGATCGAATCACGGATATTCAACTTGCTCAAAACCTAGGTGCAAAGGCTATTTTCTATGGCGAACATCAATCAGATGCGGTTTTGTCCACTGAGGATTGGGACAGCATCTACACCTTCCTCAAGCTTCCTCCACGAAAAGCAATCGTCCATCGAAAGACCTCCGAAACGGACATTTCGATCGAATTGAATTTGGATGGATCAGGGGCATGTTCCATCTCTACAGGACTGCATTTCTTCGATCACATGCTCGAACAGCTGGGTAAACATGGAAGTACGGACCTATCCATTCAAGTAAAGGGAGACCTTCACATTGACGAGCACCACACCATTGAAGACACCGCACTTGCCTTGGGCGAGGCCTATGCCAAGGCATTGGGTGACAAAAAAGGAATCTACCGCTATGGTTTTTTACTTCCTATGGATGATTCTTTGGCTCAGGTAGCCATTGACTTCGGAGGGCGACCTTGGTGTGTCTGGGATGCAAGCTTTACGCGTGAAAAAGTTGGAGATATGCCCACGGAGCTATTTTTCCACTTCTTCAAATCCTTTTCGGATACCGCCAAATGCAACTTAAACATTCGTATAACAGGGGACAACGAGCATCACAAAATCGAAGCCACTTTCAAGGGCCTTGCGCGAGCCATCAAGATGGCTGTGCAACGAGATCCTAGAAACTTAAATCAGCTGCCTAGCACCAAAGGGGTGCTTTGAATTATGTTCAATCGGACGTAGGCAAATTCCAGCTAGAGGAGCGAATTAATAAAAAATATTTTGCTCCTCCGGAGCATAGTTTCAAAACCAAATTTGAATAAACGATTTCCAAAACCAATTATTCAAATTTTTGCCTCTGAAATTAATAAAGCATAGCGCACCTCCAGAGCGCACTTGACATGATCCTGTTAGTTTTCTATTAACAAAATGCTCCTCTGGAGCATATTAAAACCTGCTTTTTGCGCAATTTCAGAGCACTAGATTCTTGCTCCAGAGGAGCAACATGTTAATAGAAATGGAATTTAGAATAGTTCGTTCGCTCCAGAGGAGCGAAATATGAAAGTGAATAATTCAATTTTAAACTCTATATCAAACCCATCGATTGCTAGAATTATTCAACCCAATCAAACAAATACTTTTCCTCAAACGTTACATTAAATCGCTGTAACAATTCAATGTATTCCTCTTTGAAGGATTTTCTTTGATGATGCTGCTCTTGGTTATTGATGTATTGAATCACATGATCCAACTGTGATTGGCCATACGAAAAAGCACCATATCCTTCTTGCCAATAAAATTTTCCTTTAACAAATCCCCTTGAATTAATCCATTTGGAGGAATTGGTTTTTACTGAATTTACTAATTCGGAAACCATACAATTGGGCCTTGAACTAAATAAGATATGAATATGATCGGGCATACCTCCAATTGCAAACAGCTTCTGGTCCCTGCCATTAATTATTCCTGAAACATATTTAAAAAGTTCCTCTCTCCAAGTTTTATGGATTACGTTTTGCCTCCCTTTAACTGAGAATACGAGATGGATATAGATTTGAGAAAAAGTATCTGCCATATTGAAAAAATATATTGATTGTGTTTTTACGGAAAAAATTAAAAATTGGATGAATTTTGGAAATAGAATTGAAAAATCATTTCTACTCACCTTACCTGAGTATTCGTTCAAACCCAATTTTTAAGCGATTTCAGAGAGCTTAATGCTATTTTATCGCCTCTAAATTCAATAAATTGTAGCGCTCCTCCGGAGCGCGCCTGACATTGTTTTGTTGTTTTTCTATTAATATTATGCCCTTCTAGGGCATGATTAAATACGTTATTTTCAAAAAATAAAGCATTTAAATCCTCTAATTAAAAAGATCGATTGCAGCGATCCCTGCCTCGCAGAATTATGGGGCAACATGCAAACAGCAATATTTAATTAATTTGGAACCCTTACTCCAGAGGAGCAATATGTTTATAGAGATTAGATCACGATTACAGATGTGCTCCGAAGGTGCGCAACAAAAAAACAGACATATTGCAAGCACTTCTCCGGCATAAATTTCACTTGGAACTTAGCAGTCCCATTATGAATTTATAAAAATCAAAACTCCTTTAATTCCCCAATAGCCGCTTTTGCAGTGCGGCTTTGTAATTGGGAATTGCCTTGTCCGAAAGTCCTAAAAAGAGGTAAGGCTCGATTAATTCCAGTTCCATCAAGTGAAACACCCCATCCATCACTACCCCATCTACTCGGGCATACAGGCTGTCCTTTGCAAATTTAGTTACCAATGCCTGAGCGGAAGCGAGCATTTTTGAATCTGGCGTAATTTCTTGAATCGTCCCACCATAATAATGCTGCACACGAAAGTCATCTGCGGCAGGGGACTTGAGCACGGCATGGGAAAATACTCCATTGAAAAAAATAAGCGAATACTCCCCCACTGCTACAATTTCAGGAATGTAGGGCTGCACCAAAAAATCTTCTTTTAGGACTAAATTTTGGATTTTTTCTTCCATTCCTCCCTCTTCCCCACGTGCAACCTTTAATGTATTCTTTGCTCCCCCGCTTACGAGTGGTTTCACCACCAAATGGTAGGCGTTCAACTCAGAATGCAATTGGTCCAAAATCACTTTACTGCCTTTGGAAAGGATCTTACCCGCGATACAAGGAAATCCTAGGGATTCAATTTCCATTAGGTACGTTTTGGAGGAATTCCAACGTAGCGTAGGCACTTCATTCAACACCTGCACACCTAGCGTTTCCAAGGTCTCCAACCAAACCAAAAATTCAGGATAAAAATCAAAATAATCCCAGATTGACTTGATTAGTACATGAGAAAAGCGGCTCCAGTCCACATCGGGGTCTGACCAAGCTTGCAGTTCATAGGAAACCCCCAACTCTTCCAGCAATTTGGAGAGCAAAGCATCCTCATCTACCGTATTGGTATCGTAGGCCCCAGTAGAGACATAAGTAGCAATGGCGACGTGTAGCAGCATATTTTTTTTGTGCAAAACTAGCATTTCCTTTTTTTAAAGATGACTGTTTGGGTAAAATCCGTCCGAAACCTTATTTTTGATTATCTATCCTCCCTATGACTCATCGCAAACTCGTCATTGTTCCTACTTTTAATGAGCTAGAAAATATTAGCGACATGGTGCAAACCGTGATGGAGCTGGAGGGAAATTTTGAGTTACTCATCATCGATGACGGCTCTCCAGACGGAACGGCTGCAGTGGTAAAAACACTCCAAAATTCATTTGAAGGAAGGCTTCACTTGATCGAACGAGCAGGAAAACTGGGCTTGGGCACCGCCTACATTACCGGTTTCCGCTGGGCACTAGAAAGGAATTACGACTTTATATTTGAGATGGACTGTGATTTTTCACACGATCCCAAGGACCTTATTCGACTCTACCAAGCTATTAAAGATCGAAATTTTGATTTGGCCATTGGATCCCGATATATCACTGGGGTAAATGTGGTCAATTGGCCTATGGGAAGAGTACTCATGTCCTATTTTGCGAGTAAATACGTGAATTTTATCACAGGTCTGCCTATTCAGGATGCTACAGCTGGATTTAAATGCTACCATCGATCCGTGTTGGAAAGAATCAACTTGGATGCTATCCAATTTATCGGCTATGCCTTCCAAATTGAAATGAAGTTTACCGCTTGGAAACTAGGTTTCCAACTGATTGAAGTGCCAATTATTTTCACGGATCGAACCCGTGGACAATCCAAAATGAGCCCAAAAATTTTCAAAGAAGCCGTTCTGGGAGTAATTTGGATGAAGTTGAAAAGTTTTCTATAATCCCTGCCAATTAGTCAAATCGAATGGATTTGATCGGGTCAACCCGTGAAATAATCCCAACAGGAATCCACAGCACCAAGGCGGTAAGTACCGTCACCCCTAAGTTGAGTAATAAAAATGCTGTCCAATTCCAATGAATAGGCACATAAGGCATGTAGTAGCTCATGGGATCCAAAGGAATAAGCTGGAAATAGGTTTGCAAAGCTCCAAAAAGCAACGCAAAGGAATTTCCAAAAAGCAGCCCTTTTCCCAAAATATGAATGCCATTCCAGAAAAACAGGGACATGATTTGAGAATTTTTTGCTCCCATCGCCTTGAGCAACCCAATCATCTGTGTTCGCTCCATAATCAGGAGAAACAAAATCGCTCCCATATTGAAAATAGCCACAAAGCCAATCAAGGAGATAAATACAATTACGTTGGTGTCGAGCAACTTCAACCAATCAAAAATATCCAGGAAGCGATCTCGGCTATCCAGTAAGCGAAGATCGTAGTCCAATTCTTCTTCTAGTAAGGGAGCATAAGTATCAAGCTGACCTTCATCGGATACATGTAATTCCAATCCACCCACCTGATCAGAAGTCCATCCATTCAAATTCCGGATGGTCTGCAGCTCTCCAAGGACTACCTGCTCGTCAAAATTTTCAAGGTAGGTTTCAAAAATACCCACCACCTCCACCCGACGAAAACGAGG
>JAURGC010000063.1 GCA_030833985.1 Algoriphagus sp.
AAGTGAGAATCCAGGTAAATTCGCAAAAGAAGAGCCTGGTGCTTGAAGGTTATCTCCTTTATTTGGTGCATTCAGGTTGTTTCTGAAATAAGTATCCAGCGAACCAGAGAGAGTTAGTGTCCCTTCCTCATTTTGAGTTTCCTCTTCATGACTGAATAAGGGATGTATGGAGACAAAGAAAAGACACAATAGAACGATGATTTTAGTTTTCATTTTAAATTTGAAGGTTGGTGAATAATTAGGTTGACCAAAAGGGATCCCCAGCCTGCTGAAAGAGAGTCGCATTTTTTTCTCCGGAGGGATCCTTTTTTTTTTAGAATTTGAAGCTTTTATTCATCGTAAACGATGGTATATCCGCGGATGCCATGCTCATGGGAATCGAGGCCATCACGCTCGTGCTCCTCCGAAACCCGAATCCCTACCGTCTTTTTCAATACATAGAAAATTAGGAAAGCAGAGATAAAGGCCGTAGCACCACAAATAAGCACACCAATCAGTTGCGTGACAAAGGAGTGTTCCGGATTGGTAGAAAAAATTCCTACGGCAAGTGTACCCCAAACTCCACAGGTAAGGTGAACCGAAACAGCACCCACCACATCATCAAGTTTGAATTTGTCCAATAAAATGGAAGAAAGTACAACCAATATTCCAGCAATAAACCCGATGATTAGAGAGGTACCAGGAGTGATCACATCTGCACTTGCAGTGATTCCAACCAATCCTGCTAAAATTCCATTCAGCAACATCCCTAAATCCAATCGCTTGAATGCAAAATAAGCGGTAAAGAAACCACCCAATCCTCCGGCACAGGCACCAAGGGAAGTAGTCACCAAAACCAAGGAAACTAGTCCGGGATCGGCTGAAAGAACTGATCCTCCATTAAATCCAAACCAACCTAACCATAATAAAAACACACCAATTACAGCCAAGGGAACACTTGCTCCCGGCTTGTCTACTTTCTTCCCATTAACGTACTTCCCAATTCTTGGACCTACCAAAATTACTCCTGCTAATGCACCCCAACCTCCAACTGAATGGACTAAGGTGCTACCTGCAAAGTCATAAAATCCCATGGCATCCAAGGCTCCACCACCCCACTTCCAACTTCCAATCAATGGATAGACCACCCCAACAAAAATTACGGTGAAAACGAGGTAAGCAGAGATTTTTACGCGTTCAGCTATTGCTCCCGATACTATAGTGGCTGCAGTAGCAGCAAACATGGCTTGAAATAGAAAATCAGTCCAATACGTGTACCCACCGCTAGCATAGTCGGGGGAAACATCGGCATCCCCTGGTGAAAACCAAAATAGAGACCAGCCGGCAGTGTCAAAATTAAACCATCCTGGAACCTCAAATCCAGGGTACATTAAATAAAATCCTACTACTGCATAGGACACTATCCCAATGATAGGGGTAATGGTATTCTTAAATAAGATGTTGACCGTGTTTTTGGCTTGACCAAAACCAGTTTCTACACCGGCAAATCCCAGGTGCATAATGAATACCAAAGCAGTGGCTAGCATCATCCAAACATTATTTGTGGTGAGCACATTGGTAGCTAGTGCTGCAGACAAATCCGTTTCTGTGACCAAATCCATTGCCAATAGGCTTGTAAAATTGTTCATAGGTTAAGAATTAAGGTGGATAGAAATACGCGTTTACTTCAATTATAACCCTCATTAGAAGATTTTATCGAATGTAATTATTTATTTGGTTACAAAACAAACCTTTTTTTAATTATTTTTCATTTTTTTTTATTTTTATAGTTAATTTTTTAACCAATTTTTTCTTTTTTTATGTTTTTTTCAATTTTTAAAGTGTTAATTAAACCCACATCTACGAAAAACATTCTTTTTTAAGAGCATCTGACTTTATATGGAATAAAATGACTGGTGAGAGGTGTGTAACGAGCTGGAAGAAGCCCTTAGTGGATGGTTTCTCTAATATTCCACACGCTTAATCCTTCGTGGAAAGGCTATTACACAAGCCTTCACCTTATTAAACCCTAATTCTAGGGATAAAAAAAAGCCCCGGTTTATCGGGGCTTTCCTAGAAATAAAAAATTTTTTTACTGATTTAATTTGGCAAAATCCTTGGCAAAGTAGGTCAAAATCACCTTGGCACCTGCCCGCTTGATTGAAAGCAGCATCTCGTTCATGCTCCGATCGTAGTCCAACCAGCCCCGCTCTGCGGCGGCCTTGACCATACTATATTCACCGGATACATTGTAAGCGGCAATTGGTAGTACATGTGCATCACTCAGCGACTTGATGATATCCAAATAACTTAAAGCAGGCTTCACCATCAAAAAATCAGCCCCCTCCTCAGCATCCAAAGCTGCCTCAATCAAGGCCTCTTTACTATTAGCAGGGTTCATTTGGTAGGTTTTTTTATCCCCAAACTTGGGAGCAGAATCCAATGCATCCCGGAAAGGCCCATAAAAGGCACTCGCATACTTAGCCGTATAGGACATGATGGAAGTATCTGTAAAACCTTGCTGGTCAAGAAGCTGCCGGATGTACCCCACACGACCATCCATCATGTCCGATGGACCAAGGATATCCACCCCTGCATCGGCCTGAGCCAAAGCCATCTTACCCAAAATCACTAGCGTCTCGTCATTCAGGATTTTTCCATTTCTGACCAACCCATCATGCCCATCGCTACTGTAAGGATCCATGGCCACATCGGACATCAAACAGAGTTCGGGAAATTCTTTCTTGATTTGTCGTAAAGCCTTGAGATAAAAAGTTTCAGGATTATAACTCTCCGATGCCCTGGCATCTTTTAAGGAATCTGGATAGGCTGGAAACACATCCACTGCACGGATCCCCAACTGCATACAAGCATCAATTTCCCGAAGCATCCCATCCAAGGACCTTCTGTAGATACCCGGCATGGAAGCCACTTCACTTTCTTGATCGCGACCTTCCACCAGAAATAAGGGAAAGATCAAGTCCTTGACGGACACCTGCGTTTCTTCCACCAAATTGCGGACAGCTTCAGATTTTCGGTTTCGACGAGGTCTACGAGAATTCATTAGGGGATCAGTTGGTGTATCAAATCGAGGCCAATTTCGGAATAATCCTCGATATACCAGTCACAAGGAGGTAAATCGGATTTTTGATGAGAAGAAAGCACGGCCACTACTTTCATTCCTGCATTTTTAGCTGCACTCACGCCTGAGAATGAATCCTCAAAGACCAGGCAGCGATCTGGAGACAGGGAGAGATTGCCCGCAGACTTTAGATACACTTCGGGATCGGGCTTGTGCTTACTAACTTGCTCACTAGCCATAGCGGATTCCAGGTGTGGAAAAAGATCTAGCCTTCCTGCAATCAATTCCATATTAGCAAAAGGCGCAGAGGTCGCTATTCCTGTTTTCACCCCCCCTTGCTTCAGTCCGTGGAAAAAATCCAAAAAACCAGTAATGGGATCCACATGATGCTGGTAGATCTCTCGAAACAAACTTTCCTTTTCAAATTCCAAGTCTAGGAGCTCCTGCCCTTCAATTTTTCTCCCTAAAAAATGGCTTAAGATGTAGCCATTGTTTTTACCATACATGTGCTGGAAGTACTCTTGCTCGGTTGGAAAGAGGTTTCGCTTTTCAAAAAAGCGGGTAAAGGCCTGGGCATGGTAGGGATTGGTGTGACAAATCACCCCATCCATATCAAAAATGACTGCTTTAGACACAAATCAACTTGTTTAGTTGGGAATCAGGAAATGGTGAATTTTTATTGGCTCAACCGTAGGTGGCTATCACTTTTTCGATGAGGTCTACGCATTCGTGCAACTGCTCTTCAGTTAGGACCAAAGGAGGTGCAAAGCGAATGATATTGCCATGGGTTGGTTTGGCAAGTAAACCAGCTTCTGCAAGTTTGACACAAATATCCCAAGCGGTACTGCTTTCGGGACTATCATTGATGACCACAGCATTGAGCAACCCCTTGCCTCGTACTAAGCTAAGGACCTTGTACTTATCAACCAAAACCTGCATTCGAGAGCGGAACAAATCTCCCAAATAACGTGCGTTTTGTGCCAATTTTTCATCACGAACGACCTCCAAGGACGTCATTGCTACGCGTGCCGCTACGGGATTCCCTCCAAAGGTAGAGCCATGTTGACCGGGCTTGAGTACATTCATGATGGAGTCGTTTGCCAATACTGCAGAAACAGGATAAAAACCTCCAGATAAGGCTTTCCCCAAAATCAAAATATCGGGCTGCGTATAGGTCGCTTGTTTTTCACAGTGACCTTGACAGGTACAGTTGCCACAAACAGCAAGCAAAGACCCGGTTCGTGCAATGCCTGTCTGAATCTCGTCAGCGATAAATAACACGTTCCTATTTTCGCATAGTTCTTTTGCTTTGCTTAAGTAAGCAGCAGCGGGAGTATAAACACCTGCTTCTCCCTGGATGGGTTCTACCAAAAAGCCAACGACTCCCTCTTGTTCCAAAGCTTGCTCTAGTGCAGCAATGTCATCGTAAGGAACAGTAATAAAACCTGGAGTGAAGGGCCCAAAGTTCTTACGTGCATCTTCATCTGTCGAAAAAGACACGATGGTCGTGGTACGTCCATGAAAGTTGCCTGCTGCCACGATGATTTTTGCCTCATTTTCAGGAACTCCCTTCACCTCATGGCCCCATTTGCGCGCAAGTTTAATTGCGGTTTCTACCCCTTCAGCCCCTGTATTCATAGGCAACACCTTATCAAAGCCAAAGTAATTGGTAATGTATTGTTCAAAAGGACCCAATTGATCATTGTGAAATGCGCGGGAAGTCAGCGTAAGCGTACCGAGCTGCTCGATCAATGCATCTTTGATTCGAGGATGGCAGTGCCCTTGATTAACCGCCGAATAGGCCGACAAAAAATCAAAGTACCGCTTTCCTTCCACATCCCATACAAATACACCCTCTCCACGAGTCAAAACGACGGGCAAAGGATGGTAATTATGCGCCCCGTACTTTTCTTCAAGGGCGATAGCTTGGTTACTTGAGGTGATGATCTCCATGATTTACTTAATTTTGGGGTGACCATAGGTTAGCGTACACAAATATAGGAAATGCCTTTGGGCAAAGCCATGAAAAACGAAAAGAAGCCAGTCCCTCCTTTATCTCCGGAAGATTATTACATCAATGAACAGGGTTTTTTGGTTTTTACTGAAAAATACCACTTAAAACGTGGCTATTGCTGTGGAAGTGGCTGCAAACATTGTCCGTATACGAAAACCTGAAAATCGAAGGAATATTTTTAAATTTGCTTCTTGTTAATATCCGAAAAGTTCCGATATTTGCAGACCCAATACAGAAACGCATACCATTAAGTATACAACATCATGGCAAAAGTTTGTGACATTACAGGCAAAAGACCTCAAGTAGGTAACAACGTATCCCATGCGAACAACAAGACGAAGCGTAGATTTTACCCAAATCTTCATAAGAAGAGTTTCTACGTTCCCGAAGAAGACGCTTGGATTACATTGAAAGTGTGCTCTAAGGCATTGAAGACAATCAACAAAAATGGCATTACTGCCGTGTTGAAAGAAGCGCAGCAAAAAGGCATGATTGTCATCAAATAATCCAGTCACAGTCCCTTAAATCAATACAGAGATGGCTAAGAAAGGCAACCGAGTACAAGTGATTATGGAGTGCACAGAACACAAAAATTCTGGCATGCCAGGTACTTCAAGATACATCACCACCAAAAACAGAAAAAATACTACGGAGAGATTGGAATTGAAAAAATTCAATCCAATACTCAAGAAGGTAACTGTTCATAAAGAAATAAAGTAATTTAGCTCGGGACCTTGTCCCACAAACAAAAAAACAATGGCTAAGAAAGTAGTAGCAACCCTAAAAAAAGAAGGTGGCGTATCTTACGCCAAAGTAATCCGTGCGGTAAAGTCTCCAAAGACAGGCGCATATACTTTTAGAGAAGAAATGGTCCCCACTACTGAAGTTCAGGCGACCTTGAATAAATAATTTTACTCTCTTCGAGTAGGTACTTAAGTCCCTCTGAATAGTTCAGTAGGGACTTTTTCATTACCTTAACTTTTAAATCAGCCACATCACCCATGGGAATCTTTGGTTTCTTCTCAAAAGAGAAAAAAGAAAGTTTGGATCAAGGCCTTCAAAAGACGAGCGAATCCATTTTCTCCAAACTAAGCAAGGCGGTTGTTGGTAAATCCAAGGTAGATGAAGACGTATTGGATGAACTGGAAGAGGTGTTAATCAGTTCAGACCTTGGCGTAGAAACTACCGTCAAAATCATCCAGCGCATTGAAGAGCGCGTCGCTCGCGACAAATACCTCAATGCCTCCGAACTTGACCTAATTCTTCGTGAGGAAATTGCCAATCTCCTTTCGGAAAATAATACCCAAGACCTACTTGACTTTGAGTTACCTGCAGATAAAAAGCCTTATGTCATTCTAGTTGTCGGTGTCAATGGAGTTGGGAAAACAACCACCATCGGTAAATTGGCACACCTGTTTAAGAATGCTGGTAAGTCGGTGGTATTGGGTGCTGCAGACACATTCCGCGCAGCAGCAGTGGACCAACTGATCCTTTGGGGAAATCGTGTAGGCGTGCCCGTAGTGTCCCATGGAATGAATACAGATCCTGCGGCTGTGGCCTACGATGCCATCAAACAAGGCTTAGATACCCAAGCGGACCTTGTGATAATCGATACTGCCGGTCGACTGCATACCAAAGTCAATCTGATGAACGAGCTGACCAAGATCAAGCGGGTGATGCAGAAGTTTATCCCGGAAGCCCCACACGAGATCATGCTGGTTCTAGACGGCTCTACAGGTCAAAACGCTTTTATGCAAGCCAAAGAGTTTACCAAAGCCACCGAGGTGAGCTCTCTAGCGATCACCAAATTGGATGGAACTGCCAAAGGCGGCGTAGTCATCGGTATCTCCGACCAATTCAAAATTCCCGTCAAGTTTATCGGGGTGGGTGAAAAGATGAGCGACCTGCAACTTTTCAACCGCACTGAATTTGTAGACTCCCTCTTTAAAAAGAACTAAACCTATACTCCTCCAAAATTGGGGGATTTTTTTTTGCAAAAGTTCAAACATTTTATTTAGATTTACTTATATCGAAATGATATCATTTTAATACTATACCCTATGGAAAAAATTACCAAACCGAGCTCTGGATTTTTAGTGCTTTTCTTGAGCTTTTCCGGCATCGCAGCAGCCATTTTCTTATTCTTTACGGGCTTTCCTGGACCTATTTTTGGAGGGGTAGCACTGATCCTTTCATTAATCTCACTGGGTGGATTTTTTATTGTAGACCCAAATAAAGCCATGGTCCTACTTCTTTTTGGAGAATACAAGGGGACAGTCAAAGCCAATGGATTTTATTGGGTCAATCCTTTTATGACCAAAAAGAAAATCTCCTTGCGTGTACGTAACTTTGAAAACAAACCCTTGAAAGTCAACGATAAAATTGGAAATCCAGTCATGATTGGAACCATTGTTGTTTGGCAAGTAGAAGATACTTTCAAAGCCAGTTTTGAGGTGGAAGACTACGAAAACTTTGTCCACCTACAGACTGATGCTGCCGTACGAAAAATGGCCGGTCTCTACTGTTACGATAATTTTGATGACAATCACAGTGAGGTCACGCTACGTTCAGGAGTAGAGGAAGTCAATCATTCTCTAGAAAAAGAAATTGCCGAACGCCTACTCCAAGCCGGCATCAAAGTGATAGAAGCTCGAATCTCTAACCTAGCCTATGCTGCCGAAATTGCTTCCGCCATGCTACAGAGACAACAGGCAACTGCCATTGTAGCGGCTAGACAAAAGATTGTAGAAGGTGCTGTAGGTATGGTGGAAATGGCCTTAGCAGACTTGAAAATGAAGGACATCATTGAATTTGACCAAGAGAAAAAGGCAGCCATGGTGTCCAATCTGATGGTGGTACTCTGCTCCGACCGAAGTGCAAGCCCAGTAGTCAATGTAGGCACTCTCAACCAATAACCAGATGGTCGTTCAAGAACAACAAAGTTTTCGAGGGACCTTCCTAATGTATGGAATCATCCTATTGGAACTTCCTACTCTTACACTCATTTCCGTTCTTTATTTGATGGGTAAACTAGGGGAAGACGGATGGATTCCAATGCTCGTTGTGGGCACCTTGATTCCTCTCACCTTTCTACTCCTAATAAGCATAACTTTAGAAACCCGCTTAGACACCCATGCTTTTTCCTACCGGAACCTACCTTTTCGGCGTAGCTGGAAAAAACTACCTCTAGAGCAAATAAACTCCATTTCCATTCACAAAAAAGATGGGATTTTAGACTATGGTGGTGTAGGACTGCGTTTCTATGGTAAAACCAAAGCATATATCTTCTTCGCAGATCACGTCATCGAAGTAGAGCAAGGTGGTAAAAAGCTCGTATTCTCTACTGCAAAGCCTAAAGAATTTGATGCAATAATCAGCGAATGGCAAATGAATAAATCCTTATAAATGGCCTCCCCGATTTATACCGAAACGCAGCAATTTAGACAGATTTGGATCTGGTTAATCCTTCTGGGAGTAACGGCCTTAGTGGTGGGCGCAATGGTCAACAAACTACTCAATGACCCTTTAGCTAGCCCAGTAGAACTACTATTCCCAGTAGTTTTACTCCTTTTTATTAACGGACTTTTCTTTTCCATGCAACTTACTACTAGAATAGATTCAATTGCATTGTCATTTCGCTATTTCCCATTCCTAATTAATCGCAAATACAAGTGGGAAGAAATTGAGTCTTTAACAGTAATTACCTACAATGGGCTCACCGAATATGGGGGCTGGGGAATCAAATGGAATGGAGAATGCTGGTCTTATACCATGGGAGGTAAGTGGGGAATCCTTGTACAAACCTCTTCCAAAAAATTTCTTTTAGGAACACAGAACCCTGAAAAGGTGAGAGAAGTCATTTCTTATTTTTTGGAAACTAAAACCAGTTTACATGGCAACTAAAAAACCATTTGTGCTGCGATTAGACGAAAGCATGATGAAAGCTCTCGAAAAATGGAGCGCCGACGAGTTCCGTAGCACCAATGGACAACTAGAGTGGATCATCCGAGAAGCTTTAAAAAAGGCCGGTAGACTCCCTAAAATCAAACCGGAATCGCCTTCCAAACCCAACACATAGTCCGCTTATGCCTATAGATTTATAGTGAAAAAGGAAAGAAGACTTTTCACTTTTGATAACTTGCATTCGCTTTTAATACGCCATGAAATCCATTATCAGTTTTGTCATCCGCTACATCCCAAGGCCCATCCTCCAAACGGTAAGCCCATTGGCAATGAAGATACTTTCCCAACTTAATCGAGGTAAGGAGGTGACCTGCCCGGTCTGCGATCATTCTTACCAAAAATTTCTTCCTTATGGGCGTATCGCAAGAGAAAATGCCCTTTGCCCAAATTGCCTGGCATTAGAGCGTCACCGACTGATGTGGCTTTTTCTGAAAGAGAAAACTAATTTTTTTACCGCACCCCTAAAAGTGCTCCACATCGCTCCAGAACATTGCTTTATCAAGCGTTTTGAAGCACTCCCCAACTTGAATTACACTACAGCAGACATCGAGTCACCCCTTGCAAAGGTAAAGATGGACGTACACGCCATCCCTTTTCCAGACAACACCTTCGATGTGGTCTTTTGCAACCATGTATTAGAACACGTGGACGATGACATTTTAGCCTGTACCGAATTTAACCGAGTATTAAAATCGGATGGCTGGGGAATCTTACAATCTCCTGTATACCCCCTAAAAGCAACGCTAGAGGACAAAGCCATCACCGCTCCTGCAGAGCGGGAGCGTCTTTTTGGTCAGCGAGACCACGTACGCAAATTTGGGAAAGACTATGCTACCAGACTACGTCGTTCAGGAATTCAGATAGAAGAAAATCAATTTGTGAAGGAAATTGCTGCTGAAAAGGTGAGGCAGTATGCCCTCGCTCCAGATGAAATACTTTTCATCTGCCGAAAGGGAATCTAACCCTTACTCCACTTGATTATAAGTTCAAAAAGTAAGCCTAATCCATAACCCGATAGCTGAACTAGGGAGGTGACCAGTGCCAGAATTCCTACAAATAGGGAACGGTACTGCAAAGTGCTCTGTACGAGCACTAAGCCAGCCCAAAGTCCCAGAATAAGTAGGTGTGGGATCAAGAGCAGATGAATAAAAAGCAGATTGATTACTAAAGAGATTAAAAAAAGGAGAAAAAAACTAGGTAAGCCATGGACCAGCCTGATCGCTTCGGGGTGGTAGCGAGACACATTGACTCTATTTCTCCCAAAGGAAAAGCCCTGCTTTGTAAAAGTCCAGAGCGTATTTTTTCGTTTGTGGTAGACAAATGCTTCAGGCACCAATTCCAAACGAAATCCAGCCTTCTTGATCCGAATGCTCCATTCGATATCCTCTCCTCGATTGGGGTCTACAAAGCCACCCAAACGGTTAACTACCTCCCTTGACACACCCATATTGAATCCTCGTGCCTGGTAGGTACTTAAATCTTTGAGTTTGCCTCGAATCCCACCTGTCGTCCAAAAGGAAGTCATGGCAAAGTCCATAGCTTTTTGAAGGGGGTAAAAATTAGAAGCAGCGGCATCAGGACCTCCAAAGGCGTCCAGGGAGCGGGATTGAATGGCCTCCTGTAAGCGCTCAAAATAAGTGGGTGGAAGCAGTACATCGGAATCTAGAATCACAAAAAAATCTCCTTTGGATTGCTGCATTCCAAAATTTCGTGCAAAACCCTGCCCAGTATTTTCCTGGTAGAAGTAGCGAATGGAAAGGTCTTGACTGAAGGAAGCAACTACCTCCTCACAGGGGAGTGTAGAACCGTCTTCTACGATCACTACCTCAAATTGGGTATAGCTTTGAGAAAGCAGGCTGCTTAGCAAATCCTTGATTTCACCCGGTCGATTGTAAACAGGAATGATACAGGAAAAAAACATCAAAAATCGAGATTGATTTCTTCGTCAATTTTATACTCTGGCTCCTTGGCTTGGTTGGATGTCATCAACTCGGCGATGAATCCGGTCAAAAATAACTGAGCACCGATTACTAAGGCTACCAATGCCAAGAAAAAGGCCGGTTGGTCTACCACTTCTCTCACCTTGATGCCTTGGCTTAGTCCATAAATTTTTTGAGCTATCAGCCAAACTGTAATCCCAAAACCACTCAAAAAGGAAACCGTTCCAAGCAAGCCAAAAAAGTGCATGGGCTTTTTCTTGTATCGGTGCACAAAGGAGACAGAAATTAAATCCAGAAATCCATTTAGGAAACGTTCTAAACCAAACTTGGAATAGCCATATTTTCGGGCACGATGTACCACTACCTTCTCCCCTATTTTTGGGTAGCCATGCCATTTGGCCAAAAGGGGGATGTAGCGATGCATCTCTCCATAGATGTGGATATTTTTCACCACCTTGTTCCGGTAGGCCTTCAATCCACAGTTGAAATCATTCAATTGAATTCCTGAAATCCAGCGGGTAACCCCATTGAAAAATTTGGAGGGAATGGTTTTGGACAAAGGATCATGACGCTCCTTTTTCCAACCTGAAACCACATCTAGCCCTCCTTGAATCATCGCAAAAAGACCAGGAATTTCGTCAGGGCTATCCTGTAGATCCGCATCCATAGTGATCACCACTTCCCCAGATGCACGCTTAAAGCCCGCATCTAGGGCGGCAGATTTGCCATAATTACGGGTAAAATTGATCCCTTTCACTACTTCATTAGTGGAAGCCAATGCTTGAATTACCTCCCAAGAGTGATCTGTACTTCCGTCGTTGATCAAAAGTACTTCATAGGAGAAATTATGCTCTTTCATGACCCGGTGAATCCATTGGGTCAGTTCAGGGAGCGATTCTTCTTCATTGAATACCGGTATAACTACGGAAATAGCAATCATTTTAGTAATCTAGAGACTTATCTCGCTTCTTTAGGATGGCTGCCAAAATTAACGCGATAATTGCATAGACAATTAGTCCAAAGCCAAATCCTTTCAGTTGCCCTCCCAAGGTGAAATTAGATGCTGAACTTTCTCTCATTTGGTCTAGCATTTCAGGGGAGAGAGAATCTGGATTACCACCAAATCTCTCCATCATTTCAAGAGAAGATTCGAAGGTAATTTGGCTCAACACCTCTGGTAAGGACGGATCAATGAGCTGAAAAAGAAGAATATTACCAATTAAACCAATTACACCGGAAGTTAGAATAGCAAAGAAGCTAAAATTAAATGCTGCACCAAAAGACAAAAATCCTCCTACCTCCTTTCGGTAACCCTTACCAAAATAGATAATTAAGGCAAAGAAGATGACCAATGCCGAAAGTCCAAAATAACCAGATGCTAGCAAGGAACTATCAATGAAGTAGGCTAGATAAGTTAAAACTAACGTCACAAGACCGATAATAAGACCTGGTCTTAATGCAGATTGAATTGGGGATTGAGTTTGTTCGTTCATATTAGCTTTTATTTTTTCTCAAAATAACTGAAATAAGGATGCTAAAAAACAATCCGGGAAGGATTTTCCAAATCCCATCATTGAGCGCAATATCCCATGGGCTCATCCCTTTCAGATTTAATTTGGTAAGCTCAAAAGATTCCAATCCAACTTGCTCGATAATCACTGCTTTATTCTGCGCTAAAACTTCCCACTTAGCTGTTTGTACCCCTTCAAAAAGTGCAGGTGATTGTAATAAAATCCCCCAGATCAGCAAGGTCGAAAGGAGGGCTACCAAAAGATAAGTCACCGCTCCAATGCTCATTCCTTCTGCAAAAGAAAGAAAACCTCCATTGGCATAGTCTTTAAAAAAACGAATTGCCAAATACACGGCAAAAGGAGTTGTCAAATACCCAAATACCAGATTTAGATTGCTTGGATCTGCATTAAATAGGGAGAGCACATAAAAGGAAATTCCGCTCAGAATACCCCCTAAGGCACCAAACTGATAGGCTGTCCTAAAATACTTAGACATTTACTTGAACGAATTGACCCTTTTGGATACAGAATTTAACTTTCCCGGTTAACTCTTTCCCAAACCAAGGGTGATTTGATGAAAGGGAATTATTGCTTTGCTCGTTATAGGTCCAGGTTTCTTTGGGATCAAAAAGGGTCCAGGAATTATTCTCACTTCCTAGTACTCGTTCGGGACCAGAAGTCACCTTCTCTAAAAGTAGCTCCCATCCTAGTTCCTCTGCAAGTAGCCCCATAGCAGGCAAGAAAGACTGTAGGCCTACCATCCCAAATGTTGCATGGTCAAACTCGCAGAATTTGGAATCAAAATCTTGAGGCTGATGGTTCGATACCAAAGCGTCGATGGTGCCATCCATTAATCCTTCAATAAGAGCTTTCCGGTCAGATGCGGCACGAAAAGGCGGCATAACCTTAAGATGCGTATCGAAGGAGGTTAAATCTTGATCGCTAAAAAGGAGTTGGTAAATAGACACATCTGCTGTTACATAAAGCCCTTCTTTTTTTGCTTTTCGAATTAGGTCTACCCCTTTTGCGGTGCTCAGGGTTTGGAAATGTACTTTTCCACCGGCGTAGCGAAGGAGATCTAAATTACGCTGAATGGCTACATCTTCTGCGAGGCTAGGGATCCCCTTCATACCGAGCTGAGTTGATATCTCTCCTTCATGCATTTGCCCAAAAATTGCAAGTAGGGGGTCGTAAGCATGATCAAAGAGGGTCCCTTCAAACTTTTGCAAGTAGTATAGAATCTTCAGGTAACGGTCTGTATTGGAGAGGGGCTTGGTCCCATCTCCAAAGAGGGTAATCCCTGTTTGGTAGTGCATATCCAACATTTCGGTCAGGTCTTCCCCCTCTGTATTTTTGGTAACTGCACCAAGGATGGCTAATTCTGGAGTGAAGTTTGCAGCCTTATTTTGCAGGAAAGAGACTTCAGATTTCGTTTGAATGACAGGATGTGTATTGGGAAGCACCACTGCTTTGGAAAAGCCACTGGCCCTTAGGGTCGTACAGAGTGATTCGACTGTTTCTCGGTATTCATGCCCTGGCTCTCCGATTCCACAGCGAAGGTCAATCCATCCTTTGGAGGCAAGGTACTTGCTACAGTCGATTACTTGTTCATAGGTACTAGGTTCATTTCCTTCTGCGAGAGTAAGTTTCCCTTGATCGAATACATAATTTCTAGGCTGGGAAAATTTTCCGTGCTCGAGAAGTTTGAGGTGTTGGAGTAATACAGCCATGCCAAGTTCTTTGACTGCAAAACTGCAATTTATTCGGGGAAAAGAAAAATGGAGTTATGGGAAAGTGTTGATTTTACAATTTGCTTTTACCTATGGACCAGGTACAAATATTCTTCAGAAGTACCATTTAGCTTAGTCCTCGAATAGCCACTTCATCCTTCCTCAATCAGTGTTCAGCGCTCGATATTCGA
>JAURGC010000160.1 GCA_030833985.1 Algoriphagus sp.
AAAGCAGATGACTGGTTATTTGGGAAGTTAAAAAAATAAGTTTTTGGCCTGTAAAAACCATCCAAAATGGAAGGATAAACGAATCTCGTTTCTTGGCAACTGTGGCTTTTCATTCACTTCTTGCCTGCTGCTGCGAATGAACACGTTCTTCTTTTTGTTTTCGCAAAGACGCAAAGAAATCCAACCACTCATTGGCTCTAGCCTGCCTGTTTGCAGATAGGATTCACATACTTGGTACATTTTATCGGATTTTCATCTCCTTCCTAAATGGTGACTTTTTTATTTGCTGGGAGCAAAAATTTAAGTTAAAATTCTATTTTAGGAAGTCCCAAAAAGCAACCTTTCTATGAAATTTGTTTCCCTTTTCCTGACTTTACTTGTTACCTCATTTTCATCCTTCAGTCAAACTACCCAAGAGCACCTTGTGGAATTGGATAAAGGCTGGGAAAAGGCACTATTGAATTCCGAGGTAGCGGTTTTGGAAGAGTTGCTGGCGGAGGAATTTATCTGGGTGCACAACCATGCCAGCCAAATCGATGGAAAGGCAGAAGCCATCAATCGGGCAAAAAAAATCCGTGCAGGGCAGCAAGACGATACGCGAAACAGAAGTCCTCGAGACCACCATGTAGTTCTAATGGGAAATACCGCTGTGGTAAGCGGCTTTACGCTAGTGGATCGAGGTCCTCAACCGACCAACTACCATTTCATGCGAACCTACGCCTGGGTGGATGGGAAGTGGAAACTGCTCGCCAACCACACCATGGCCATCCCAGAAGCGTAAACCCTTTGTTAACTTGTGTAATCCTATCCCATTGATCCGATGAAGCCAATCCACCTCCTACTCAGCCTACTTCTTCTAGGGTTTTCAGTACAACCCACAACAGCTCAAAATTTCAATCAGGCCCTTCAATCCGAACTCAGCGCCAGCAATCCAGGAATCCTGTTTTCCATCCATTCCGGAGACGGCAAACTGGCCTGGTCCGGTGCCGTCGGAATCAACGACCTGAGCCTTGGAGATTCCTTACAGGCTGGCCAAACCTTCCGGATTGCAAGCGTCACCAAAACCTATGTGGCCGCAGCAATTCTTAGGTTGATGGAGAAAAAGGTGCTTCGCCTGGATGACCCGATTTCAAAACATCTTTCACCCACCCATGCCGCAATTCTGGCACAAGACTATGACTTGGAGCAAATCACCATCGCCCAAATTCTACGGCATTCGGCAGGCTTTTTTGACCATACCCATGCACCTGAATTCTTTGAAAAGGTGTTTTCCGTACCCGTGTACGAGTGGACCCGAACCGCCCAAATTCAATTAGGAGTCGAGAAAGGAGAAGCGGTCGGCCCTCCGGGAGGACAGTTTAGCTATTCAGATATGGGCTATGTGATTTTGGGGGAACTGATTGAAACCTACACCGGAAAGTCCTTGGATGGGGGCATCAAAGAACTGCTTGGACTGGAGAAATTGGGTCTAATCCAAACCGATTTTGAAGGAATAGATTCTAAAACGGATCAACTACGCATCCACCAATACTTTCAAGGAAAAGATACCTACGACTTCAGCCCTACGATGGATTATTTTGGAGGAGGAGGAATCCTTTCCACCACAGCGGAGTTGAACGGCTTTTTTCAAGCACTTTTCCAAGGGAAAATTTTTGAAAACCCGTCCACCTTGGCGCTGATGCTCGAGTCGGGTAGCTATGCCAGCAAACCCAAATTAGACTATGGAATGGGGATGTACCGAGTAAAAGTGAATGGTCTGGAAGCCTACTGCCATTCCGGATTTTGGGGAACGCAAGTTCTCTACATTCCCAAGTTAGACTTGTACCTATCCGCCAATTATTCGGGAGGCTGGGGAGGGAAAGCGGTGGCACCCATCTTTGAAAAGGTAGTAAATGCTTTGGAAGAATCTAAAAAACCTTAACCCTAATCCATCCCAATCGGAAGCAATACAACTCATAGTTGACATTTTTTTGCACTCCTTTATAGCTACTGAACTAATTGCGGTCAAACCAATAAATTCACTTGTTTTACCTCCGTGCTTTCAAACAATCATTTCTTTTGTAAATTCCTTACTCAATTAAAAAATTATGAAACATTTTCTAATCCTAATGCTATGCATTAGTTCTTTGGTAGCCACCGCACAAAAGAAAAAAGTAGTACCCCAAATTCCAGCCAAACCTTCGCCAGATTCACTTTTTAGCAGTCTCAAATGGAGAAACATCGGCCCTTTCCGTGGTGGAAGAGCCAATGCTGTTTCAGGTGTGGTGGGTAATGACCAAAAATTTTATGCTGGATATACCGGCGGAGGATTGTGGACCACAGAAGATGGTGGATTCAATTGGGAGAATATTTCGGATGGATATTTTACTGTTGGATCCATTGGCGAAATTGCTGTATCCGAATCAGACCCCAATGTGATCTATGTCGGATCAGGTGAGCATGCTGTTCGCGGTGTGATGACTAGCTATGGAAATGGGGTGTACAAATCCACCGATGCAGGCAAGACCTGGAAGAATGTTGGCTTAGAAAAGACCCGGCATATTTCAGACATTGCTATCCATCCTACCAACCCGGACCTGGTGTATGTGGCGGGACAAGGAACCGTACATGGCCCTAATAACGACCGTGGCGTTTTTAAATCTACCGATGGTGGCACCACCTGGAAGAAAGTACTGTACATCAACGATAGCACTGGGATTTCATCGCTCTCGATGGACATGAACAATCCACGCATTCTATATGCCACTTCATGGGAGCATAGAAGGCTACCTTGGACGGTATCCAGCGGAGGAGCAGGTTCTGCGATCTGGAAATCAACCGACGAAGGAAATACCTGGCACAAACTTACTGAGGGCTTGCCAAAAATGATGGGCAAGATGGGGATCAGCGTTTCCCGTGCAAATTCAAACCGGGTATTCGCCATCATTGAAACTGAAAAAAGCAAATCAGGACTCTACCGCTCGGATGATGCCGGCAAAACCTGGGCTTTGCTTTCCAACAACCAAGACATCAGTTCCCGTTCTTGGTATTACATGGAAGTATTTGCTGATCCCATCGATGAAAATATCGTTTATGTGTTGAATGCCCCCATGATGAAATCCATTGATGGCGGCAAAACATTTGCACAAGTACGCGTTCAACACGGGGACACGCATGATCTCTGGATTAATCCTAGAAATAATAATGTCATCGCATTGGGCGACGATGGGGGTGCTGAAATAAGTTTTGACGTTGGTAAATCTTGGTCAAGTATCATGAATCAGCCTACCGCACAATTTTACCGGGTAAATACAGACAATGTATTTCCTTACAAGGTATATGGCGGACAGCAAGATAACTCCTCCGTCATTATCGCAAGTAGAACCAATGGATCTGCACTTACAGAAAGGGATTGGACCTCAGGCGCAGGATGTGAATCTGCATTTCTTGCCTTTGACCCGAACGATCCCAACCTTGTTTTTGGCGGATGCTATCAAGGCTACATTGAGGTGCTGAATAGGAAAACAAATGAATCCAAGGATGTGCAGGCTTACCCCACCCTCAACCTTGCCATCGAGCCAAAAGACATGAAATACCGCTTCAATTGGAATGCACCCATTGTGGTATCCCCTCATGATCCAAAAACAATTTACCATGCAGGCAATGTGTTGTTAAAATCAATCAATGGGGGGATGAGTTGGGATGCCATCAGCGGAGACCTCACGCGCAATGACAAGTCAAAACAAGGTCCTGGGGGAGTCCCATTCACTAATGAAGGTGCGGGAGGGGAAAATTACAATACCATTTCTTATGTAGCTGAATCTAAGATTGAAAAAGGCACTATCTGGACTGGCAGTGATTGTGGGTTGGTATTTGTGACCCAGGATGACGGAAAAACATGGACGAATGTAACACCTGCTGACCTACCCGAATCACAAATCAATAGCATTGAACTGTCTGCATTCGACAAAGGCGTGGCCTATATTTCAGCAACTCGTTATAAGTTGAATGATTATGGGGCTTATGCCTACAAGACCACTGACTATGGCAAAACTTGGACAAAAATAAACAAGGGCGTAAAGTCGGATGATTTTATCAAAGTAATCCGAGAGGATACCAAGAACAAAAGCATTTTGTATGCAGGTAGTGAACGAGGATTTTATCTTTCTACCGATGCAGGAAACAACTGGCAGTCTTTCCAATTAAATCTACCGATAGTTCCTGTCACTGATTTGATGATTCGAGACAATGATCTCGTGGCAGCTACAGCAGGCAGGGCCTTTTGGATTCTTGATGATTTGGGAGCCATCCAACAAGCTGGCACTGCTTCGGCAGTCACCTTATTTTCACCAAAGCCTGCTTACAAATTTGGTGGTGGCACGGGATTGCCTGAAGCAAAATACAAGGCTGGACAAAATGCACCAGAAGGTGTCATTCTTGACTACATCCTTCCAGAGGTGACCGACAGCACCACAGTAACCCTAAAAATTACGGATGCAAGAGGCAATTTGATTCGAACCTACTCCAATAAAAAAGATTCATCCTATGTAAAATATCCTGGTGGTCCAGCAGCAGCTACTTTGCTCAGTGCGAAGAAAGGACACAATCGTTTCTTATGGAACCTGAGAAATGAAACTATCCAACCCGATGTAAAGGACGTATTTGTTTACGGTAGCTACGAAGGCTATGCCGTTCCTCCAGGCAACTACAAAGCCCAATTGAATTTCAATGGGACCATTTCAGAAACGGAAATGACCGTATTGCCAAACCCGGCTATTTCTGCAACAGCAGCTGATTGGAACGAGCAGCAGCAGGTGCTTGCTTCTATTACTGCGGCAATTAGTGAAATGCATCAACAGGTAAATGAATTGCGAAAAATTAAAAAGCAACTTGTACACCATAGCGACATTCTTAAGGGCCTGAAACCTGCAGAAAAAGTGCTGGATGAAGCCAAAAAACTAATTGAAGGTATTGATGCTTGGGAGTCAAACATTGTAGAGGGAAGAATTCAAAATGGGCAAGATGTGATCAACTGGCCGAGCAAACTTACTGTTGAATTCTTCAATATCAAGCGGCTTGCAGATGCTGCTGACCCAAGAATTACCCAAGGAATAA
>JAURGC010000090.1 GCA_030833985.1 Algoriphagus sp.
GAGAAAAGGTTTTAGTAAGAGAAACCAAATTTAGCGGCAGAAGTTCCGAGTTCATCGCTTTTTATTTAGGTTTTCCACATAATCGCTCAATTAACTTAAACTAAAGAAAACACGATTTAGGTTCAGCGAAATGAACTGTCGTCTGTAGACACTTATCTTCAGCGATTCAAAGTTGAGCTAAGTCAACTTTAGAATCGCAGATAATCCATTATATTTTTGGAAGTTTTCCTTTGGCAGCATACCAAATACCTCCGTACAAGTGCTTCAAGAAGTCAACATCTTCCCAAACTGCATCCACATGGCCAAGGGCAGTGTAAAAAACTCTCCCTCCATCAAACTCATGGTACCAAGCCATTGGATGGTTGGCCCCCATGCCTTTTGCAGGCTGGTAAGTGGTCTCATCTGCTTGGATCAAGACCTTGATGTCTGGGTTCATGCTCTTAAACTCGTACAATTCGTCCGTCCAAAGCAAGTTTTCAGGCAAATGCCAGCTGGCAGGATGCGAACGGTCCACCACGTGCAGGCGTAAGGTTTGCTGACGAGGATGGGCTAGGAAGTACCCTCCAATCATCTGGTTGTACCAAGGCCATTCGTATTCCGTGTCGGTGGCAGAGTGAATTCCAACCACTCCTTTACCTGATTGGACAAACTTTTGAAAAGCAGCTTTCTGAGTTTCATTAAATATCGTCCCCGTAGTACTCATCAAAACCACTACATCGTATTTGGCAAGGTTCTCGTCTGAGAATTGCGTGGCATCCTCAGTGGTGTACACTGAAAACACGTGCTTTTCACTCATTTTTTTCAAGGCCATGACTCCATTGGGGATGGACTGGTGTCTAAATCCTGTTGTTTTTGAAAAAACTAAAACACGAAACTGTCCCCCTTGCTGCGCATAGGAAGCGACGTTTAGCAAGAAGAATAGCACGAAGGCAAGGGCAATAGCGCTGTAGGTTTTCATGGTTTTTTAGGGTTATTGGGATGGAGTTAATTTATTATGGAAAATTTTTCTTCAGCTTCTTTACGTGAAAATGCATTAAAATGCCACCATTCACTACCTATTCCTGTAAATCCTGCGCCTTTCATCACCTTTCTCAGGATTTCTCGATTTGCTACCTGCGTTTTGGTAATTTTTTCTTCTGCCAGCATCTGCAATTCACGATCGGGATAAGCCGGAAATCCAAAGTAATCGAAAGGGGTACCCATGTCCAGAGGCTTGCCTGACTTGAGATCAAAAATAGTCAGGTCTACAGCCAACCCATAATTGTGAAGTCCCCCAATTTTAGGATCGGAAACATACAAAGGCTTGATGCTGTCCGGCTTATCCAAGCTATCCCATAAAATCTGCTGAACACGTAGCGGGCGCACACCATCGTATACCAAAAGACTCAAATTAGGATACTCTTTTTGCAAGGACACCTGTGCTTTTCCTAGCATCGCAGCAGCTACAGGCTGTAAGTAGCACTGGGTAAGATCTCCGTACACGTCCTGTTGGAAAAAATTATCTCCCGTAGAATACTTCAATTCCACTTGGATTCCGGAAATCTCCTTCTGGATGTTTACCAAGCCTTGCTCTTGCAGTGATTTTTCGAGATCTGTGTCAGTCAAGTCTTCTTCGCTACTCTTTGCATCTTCCTGGAAAAGAGAGTCTCGCTGTAGGGCAGAAAAAGATTGCTGATCACTCTTCGGAGCGGAGCAGGCCAAAGTCAAGCCTAGAAATAGGTAGCCTAGATTTCTCATGGATTTAATTTTTTCTTAATCACGGTAGCAGAAGCTTGGGCGGTAGGAAGTACCACTACATCGGCGAGCACCATATGAGGCGGCCGGGTAACTGCAAACTCTACAATATCGGCAATATCTTGAGCCACTAAGGGCTGGTAACCTTGGTAAATTGTAGAAGCGCGCTGTGAATCTCCTTTGAAGCGAACCAGTGAAAATTCTGTCTCCACCAAACCTGGATGGATTCCCATAACTTTGATGCCAAAGGGATTCAAATCGATGCGCATGCCATTTGTTAAAGCATCAACTGCATGCTTGGATGCACAATACACATTCCCATTTGGATAAATTTCCTTTCCCGCAATAGAACCGATATTAATAATATGGCCTGAGTTTCGCTCTGTCATGCCTGGAATAATGGCCTTAGAAACGTAAAGTAACCCTTTTACATTGATATCAAGCATGGCATCCCAATCGTCTACATTTCCCGTCTGAATAGGATCTAAGCCATGAGCATTGCCCGCATTGTTGATCAGTAAATCAATTGAAGCCCACTCTGAAGGGAGTTTGGTCAAATACCGCTCTACTTCTTGGCGAGAACGCACGTCAAAAACAAGAGGTAAATAGCGTATCCCATCAGGAAGCTCCTGACGTAACTCCTCCAAGCGCTCAGCTCTTCTACCAGTTGCAATAAGATCATACCCCAATTTGGCGACAGTAATGGCACAAGCCCAACCGATTCCGGAGGTCGCTCCAGTAACCAATGCTATTTTGTTTTTCATGTGTACAAGATACTAGGAATGGAAAAACTTGTTGACCTATGCTACTGAAAAAAAACAAGATCTTATCACCGGTTTACCGCACACTGTTGTCAGAAGAGTCGTGGTGTGAATGGGACTAGAAACAAAATTTAAATTAAGCTTACTTCTACCTAAAGCCAAACGATGAATGAAGAAATAGGAGTTCGAGGGCTGGACCAAGTTCAAAGTAGTACGTCGAAATACGACATTCTTTTTAATCTCGTTCATTTAATGAAATAGATAGAAGTGGGGAAAACTAACTTTAGGTCAGGAGCATGCTTTTTAGCCCAGCAGCATTGTCACACGTTTCTTGGCTCTGGTCTTTTATTTCTTACCCTACTCATTTGACGAGGGTCGGAGGACAGTCAACTCTATTCACAAGATTTTTCAACAAATAACCAACTACCAAAAAGGGGATTAACTTCTCCACAAATAGGGAAAAAGTAAATACGAAGTAGCAGCCACCAAGACATTGATGGCTAAAAGACTGAGTAATTTGTCTGCACTAACACTCCAATCCAAACCATCCAGTGCATTTTTGGAGATCCGTATTGCCATCAATAAAATAGGGATGATCACGGGGAAACTCAAGATTGCCATTAAGGTGGCATTGTTGCCCGCTTTGGAGGCAATGCCCGAAACCATGGTTAAGCTTGCCGAAAAACCCATGGCCCCCACGACCAAATTGAGCAAAAACAATCCTTGGTCCTGAACGGGATTTCCTAAAATAATCGAAAACACACCGTAGCCCAGTAGCGCTAAAATCAAGGTTAAGCCAGTATTGTAGAGGATTTTTGAAAGAATAATGGACTCTGGCGAGGCGATCATGTAGTAATACAACTGCCGTCCTTGCTGCTCTAGCACAAAACTTTTTGCCACTGCGTTGACAGCGGAGAACAATAAAATAATCCAAAAAAGGGCATTCCAGGTTGGAATGGAAAGAGTTCCCATCTTGGCTCCTACACTGAGGTAGGTGATGAAAACAGCCGATACTACGTAAAGGAGTATGCCATTGAGCGCATATTTTTGCCTCCACTCCAGGGTAATCTCTTTACGAATTAGGACCGAAATTTCTTTCCACATAGTACAAAGGTAGAAAATTCCCATTTCCAAAGTCTATCCCCAAGAAAAGGTAGGGTAAGGGAATTACCAAAACGTCAACCTGCCATGGGTATTCTTCACTAGAGGTAAAGAGGCACAACTCAAAAAGACTACCTTTGCCGTATGTTCCTACGCGTTAAAAACGAAGCCGAAATCCTATCCAAACTTGGAATAGAAAAGCTAAATCCCATGCAACTTGCTGCCAAAGATACCTTGGCAGTCCATGAAAATGTGGTGCTTTTGTCTCCAACAGGTACTGGGAAAACGCTTGCTTTTTTGTTGCCACTACTTTTGCAACTTGATCCTGCATGTGAAGAAGTTCAATTAGTGATTTTGGTTCCTTCGCGGGAGCTAGCTATACAAATCGAACAAGTCGTGCGTCAAATGGGAACTGGGCTGAAAGTAAATGCCGTCTACGGGGGGCGTGCAGGATCTAAGGATAGACTCGAAATCAAACACCGTCCTGCAGTACTAGTCGGCACTCCAGGAAGGGTAGCAGATCACCTGCGGAGAGCAGCGTTCGATACGGCATTTATTCAAACTTTGGTTTTAGATGAATTTGACAAATCGCTAGAGATTGGTTTTGAAGCAGAAATGAGGGAGATCATTCAGCTGCTGCCTGAAGTTCGTCGGAAAATCCTAACCTCCGCCACCCAAGGGGTCTCTATCCCTAATTTTGTTGGGTTAAAATCTCCAAAAGTTCTTGACTTTCTAGCCGACAAGCTCAGCCAACTTGAAGTAAAAAAGGTGCTATCTCCAACCAAGGACAAACTAGATACCTTGGGACTACTTCTTTCAAATTTAAGCGCAAAAAATGGAATTGTATTTTGCAATTTTAAGGATTCCATCGAACGGGTATCGGATTACCTGAGTGAACAAGGTATTTCTCATGGGGTATTTTCTGGAGGGATGGAACAGGTGGATCGCGAGAGAGCCCTGATTAAATTTCGAAATGGCACCCATCCACTTCTCCTGGCTACCGATCTTGCTGCACGAGGAATCGATGTACCCGAACTAGATTTTATCATTCACTACCATTTGCCCCAGCGTGCAGAAGAGTTTATCCACCGTAATGGGCGTACAGCTCGTATGAATAGCCAGGGCACAGCTTATATTTTGCAGTACGAAAAGGAACCCCTTCCTGATTTTGTAGGAAATCCCAACTTAGTAAAGCTACATCCTACAAGCCCACCAGTACCATCGGCTTGGTGTACTCTTTTTATCTCAGGAGGCAGAAAGGATAAAATTTCCAAAGGAGATATTGCTGGTTTATTTTTTAAACAGGGGGGATTGGGACCTGAAGAACTGGGAATCATTGAACTTAAGACGGATTGTGCTTTTGTGGGAGTTAAGGCAGTTGCTGTGGAACCACTGCTATCCAAAGTCAACAACCAGAAGTTGAAAGACAAGAAAGTTCGAATTAGCCTGATCTAATTAATTTTTAGAAATACTCACTGGCTAATTGAATTTATTTTTTTTCTATCGAAATTGTAGTAATTCAGAAACTTCCGTTTTAGACTCCAAAATTGCCCCAAATGGCTTTCAAAAAATCTCTCTTTGTCGTGTTCCTCCTTTTTGCCTTATCCTGTAACCAAAAAGCTAAGGAAATTGATTATACGGATTGGTCTCACTATGGTGGACCTGAAGATGGTTCGAGGTATTCTGCCTTGACCCAAATCAACAAAGAAAATGTATCCCGACTCCAGGAAGCATGGACGTACCACACTGGTGATGCCACAGAGCGAAGTCAGATTCAATGCCAACCCATCCTTGTGGGGGACCTACTTTATGGTACCACACCCAAACTGCATGTTTTTGCACTTAATGCATCCACAGGAGAAGAAATTTGGCGTTTTGATCCATTTACGGTATTGGGAGGCGAAAATTCTTGGGCAGGCACCAACCGTGGGGTAAGCTATTGGGGGGAGGGAGACGAAAAGCAGATTTTATTTACGGCAGGCAACTGGTTGATGGCATTAAATGCACTTACAGGGGAACCAATCTTGACTTTCGGGGATCAAGGAAAAGTAGACCTTCGAAAAGAGCTAGATACAGATTTGGAAGATTTTCTGATCGTATCCAATTCTCCAGGAGTTGTTTTTGAAGACAAGTTGATTCTGGGGATGCGTCTGTCAGAAGGACTAGATGCAGCTCCTGGACATATCCGGGCTTACAATGTAAGAACTGGAAAGCGGGAATGGATTTTCCATACCATTCCTCAAGTCGGTGAGGCGGGCTATGAAACTTGGGACCCAAAATATATCCAGAACATGGGCGGGGCCAACAACTGGGCAGGAATGACCTTAGATTATACTAGGGGAATTATTTTTGTGCCAACTGGCTCAGCTACCTATGATTTTTGGGGTGGCTATCGAAATGGTGACAACCTGTATGCCAACTCACTCTTGGCGCTTGATGCTAGGACAGGCAAGCGGATCTGGCATTTTCAGGCGGTTCACCACGATATTTGGGACAGAGACTTTCCAGCCAATCCCAACCTGATCCGAATCCAAAAAGACGGCAAATGGATCGATGCCGTGGCACAAATCTCCAAACAAGGCCATACCTACGTTTTTGAACGGGAAACTGGCAAACCCGTCTGGCCAATCATTGAAACTCCTGTCACCCAGACCCAAATGCCAGGAGAGCTGAGTTCGAAAACTCAACCCATCCCAAGCTTGCCTGAACCCTTTATGAGCCTGGTTTATACCGAAGAAAATATCTTGAATTTAAGCCCGGAATGGGAAAAAGACATCCGCAGCCAACTTTCAAATGCCATTTTTGGAGATACCTGGGCACCTCCACATCCAGAAAAGTCACTCGTACTTTTTCCAGGGATGGATGGAGGGGGTGAATGGGGAGGTGCTTCCTTTGATCCCGAGTCTCAAACACTCTATGTCAATGCCAATCAAGTTCCTTGGCTAATAGAAATGACTCCTAATGCCAACTTTGGCCAGGTAGGGCAATCCATTTACACCAATTACTGCGGCAATTGTCATGGCTTGGACAGAAAGGGGAATCTCCCTTCCATTCCCAGTTTGCTCGATTTAAAAGAAACTTATTCTACTGAATTGCTCAGTCAGCTGCTGCAAAATGGACGGGGAGCGATGCCTTCATTTTCCCATATTTCACGAGAAGAACGAGGGGTTTTAGTCGATTATTTGCTTGGCAAGGCTGATGAAGCAAACAAAAAAGAAATGGAGGCCGAATACTCCAAACTTTACCCTCGCTACTACATGAAGGGGTACAAAAGGCTGACCACCAAACAGGGAATTTATGGTTCCAATCCTCCTTGGGGCCTGTTGACCGCAATCGACATGAATACAGGAATGAAAAAATGGCAAATCCCGTTGGGTTCTATCGATTCATTAAAATCAATTGGGATAGAAAATACCGGTATCGAAAATTACGGAGGACCTGTGGTCACAGCTGGTGGACTCCTCTTTATTGCGGCCACCAAAGATGAGAAAATAAGGGCATTTGATAAGGAAACTGGCATACTCCTTTGGGAAGCACAACTTCCAGCAGCAGGTCATGCTACACCAGCAGTATATGAAAGAAATGGAAAACAATTTCTTGTTATTGCCTGCGGAGGCGGGAAAGGCACCAAAAGCGGAGATGCCTACGTGGCTTTTGCCTTACCTGACTAAGCTATAGGTATTCGATTAAAATCTCCCCCACTACTTGCATTACTAATAAATCCCTCGGCATTAGCCGAGGGATTTATTATTGGGGCTGCTTGATGCAATATCTCGTACGGAATCTAGGATCAATAAATCAAAATGCTCTTTCATCCAAGTGATCTCCCAACTTCAATCTTGGCACTCCTTTTTCCATCCAAACTGGCGCGGCGATACCTTTGAGGTGGTGATTGAAAAATTCAAGCATCCGAACCGCATAGTCTTTTCGATTTTCCAATTTGCCGAGTCCATGGTTCTCTCCGAGGTACTGTACAAGGATTACCGGCTTTTTCAATCTACGCAAAGCATTGTAATACTCAATTCCTTGAGTAAAGTCCACAGCTCCATCCTTGTCGTTGTGCAACATCAATAATGGCGTTTGTACATTTTTGACGTGATAAATAGGGCTATTGCGTTCATAGGCATCCCAATTCTCCCAAGGACCTCCTAAGAATCTGCCTTGAGAAGCTTCAAAGATGGACATATTTCCTCCTCCCGAATTCCAATAAATAAGGTCGTACATAGAAATCATGTTGGTCAGTGGAGCTCCTGCTGCTGCAGCTTTAAAGCGGTTGGTCTGGGTGATCAAGAAAGAAGTTTGATACCCTCCCCAACTATGACCATGGAGCCCCATCTTGGTGGGATCAATGACGCCCGTTTGGATGGCTGCATCTACTGCAGGAAGTACAGCCCATACAGCCGACATTCCTGGATCATCCATCTTATAGACAATGTCTGGCATCAGCACTGCATAGCCATTGCTGGTGTAAACTCCAGGATTCCAGCCTGTTCCACTGTAGGATGGATTGGACCAGTTGTGTAAACTTTGAGAAAGCTTTTCGTAATAATACACCACTGTTGGATAACTTTTACCCTCCACATAGCCTGCAGGGAGATACAAAGCTGCTTGCAGGGAATCTCCTTTGGTGGTCACGTAGTCAATTAATTTCACACCAGCTGACCAGGCAAAATTGCCTGCATCCGGGGCATTTTCAGTAACCTGCTTGGCATTGCTCAAAGTGGCATCCGAAAGGTACACTTGGGTGGGCTGATTAAACTTCTCTTTGGTGAAGGTAAATACTTGCCCCTTCTTGGCTTTGGCCAACCCTTGGATATTCGCATCTTCCCAAAGAAGTACCTTCAACCCTGATCCAAGGCCACTTTTAGTGGGGGAAAGCGTTCCAATTCCACTTTTCTTGGTTCGCTCCCCATAGAGACGAATGTAAACTGGCTTAGACAGGTCTATCCCCTTTTCCTCAGGATCCAGATTGATACGGTACTGGTAGCGAATACCTTGGGTTATACCATTTTGAGTAAGGTTGATTGGCACCTCTTTGGAGGACATTGGGATTTGCCAAATATCCCATCCATCCCGAATAAGTACATATCGGCTATCGCTACTCCAGCCTAGTGGATTGAAAAGTGGTTTGATCACATTGTGATCATCTTCCACATCGATTACTGAGACGGGGAGCTTTTCAGTTAGATTGGTATGGATTTGAGATGGGATGTCATAACTATAAAAATGTCCATCCTTTCCATAGAGCAACTTTTTTCCATCTGTTGATGGGCGAGGCATGGAAGCAAAAGAGGGCAAGTAAAAGTTTTCAAAAAGAAGGGATTTTTCACCAGTGGTTAAATCTACTAGGTAAAAATCCTGGTAATTCTGCCCATTCAAATTGATATCCAACTCGTATTTCTGTCGGTCTGAACCCAGGGCCGCGTGTTGATTGGGAAGAATAGTCAAATTACGCATGCTGCTATCTTGCAAGGAAAGGTGCTTTTTCGAAGCAACCGTATACATGGCCCAGAAACTTGCATTTTTATCCATGGATTCCATTACCTGCTGCCTTGACTGAAGGCGATCATCATTCCAATGCCAAATGGTCATTTCAGGCTTCTTGGCATCCAAAGCTTTCTTTTCAGGAGTGGTTCCTACCTTGAGTTTAGCAATCGCTTTTTGAAGATCGGAAACTGACTTAATCGTAGAATCTGCCTTGATTTTTTCAAGGGATGCTACTTCGGCCTGCTGAAGTGAATCTTTATTGAGCTCCTGGTTGACCTTGCCCTTCTCTACTGCTACCAGAGGATGGATGCCGTAGAAGATGCGTGTTAGGTCATCCGACCACATTGGACGTCTGTTGGGGCTGATGGTATAATTTGAATCAAACCCCAAACTATCTATTGCAGGATCGTAAAGGGTTACCTGAGGATTAGAGAGGTTTTTTACCCCGATGACAGCTCCTTTTTCTTGTTTGTATTTCTTATCTTTTTTGAATTTGAGCGCGGCAAATCCATCCCCCTTATCCGTCCAGTTGAGACTTTGGTAGCCGGCCTCATCCGAGTCCAGCACTTGGATGGCATTCGTGGAGAGCTGCAAAAGGTATAAGCCATTGCCTTGGGAGTGGGCCGCATCGACCGCGTAGGCGAGGTGACTTCCTTTTTTGTTTACAGCATGTTCTCGGACGTTGCCCAGATTATGGGACTTGCCTGTAGCGAGGTGATAAATCAGAAGGTCTGACCCTTTAGCTTCTCCGTTTCCTTCCTTAGGAAGGGTAATAATTAGGTGGCTGGCAGCTTCTCCATTAAAATAAAATCCACCAACTCCCTCAAAGGATTTTTTGTCTGTAGTCCCTAGCTTGATCAGGTGAATTTTTTCTTTAAGCGACTTGCCTTTGGCTTTTTCGTTGGCCTGTTTTTCGGAAAATTTGGGGTATTCCTTGAAGGCGATCCACTGGCTGTTGTCGCTAAATTCAAAGCTGGCAAAGGTAGCGGCACCTAAAGGAAAAATCTTTTTGCTTTCGGGA
>JAURGC010000093.1 GCA_030833985.1 Algoriphagus sp.
ACTTGAAGACTTTTGCCCAGCTGGCAAGCAGGATCACAAATGTGCCAGCGATCGTAATTCAAAGCATCGTATTGGTCGTACTTGGTTACCCGGATGGGATAAAGGTGGCAAGATATCGGCTTTTTCCAAGAAATTTTACCGTCCAAGTAGGCTTGTTCAATTCCACACTTCAAGGTTCCTCTTTCGTCGTAAAGCGCATAGGCACACTCCCGATTATCACCAAGTGTAGGCGTACCCTTATCCCCGTCTTTGTCAATTACCCAAGTACCTTGGGCTTCAATTACCCTTCTTCCATCTTCCGTGATGTAATCTTTAACTATCGGGTAAATCTCTTCTAGAATTCCTGTTTCTTCATCCTCTAAAGGTGCACCTGCATCTCCCTCAACGCAACATGCTCCTTTACAGGCTTCTAAGTCACAGACGAAAAAATTTTCTTTGATGTCATCAGACAAAACTACATTTCCAACTAAAATCATGGGGGAATATTTTTTTCAAAGATAGAAAGATTAGCTGCCAGGGAAAAGTCAACTATTAGACAAAAAAGAACCGCTCCTTTCGAAGCGGCTCAACCCAGCACTATGATGAAGGGTGACTAAGCCCTTTGGCATACAACTAGATAACTAATAAAAAGTTTGTGCAAGGACTAACTAGTTAAGTTTTTTTTGATTGTCTGCTTTTAAACCAGCACTAAAAGAAAATAAGTTTTGAAATTCAATTTGTGAGCTGTGAAGCGTGATCTGTCGTCTTTGCACATTTATCCGCAATAATTCATAAAATCTTAAGCGATTGGAATATGATTTAGTTTTTTTAAGTCCTACCTCCAAGAATAACCTATTCATTAAAATTGCCGTACTTTGCAACGTGCAAGTCGTCTTGTCGCTCCGATAGTATCGGGGAGGAAAGTCCGGGCAACAAAGAGCACCATACTTCCTAACGGGAAGGGCTTTGACTGGAGACGGTCAAGGTACAGCTAGTGCCACAGAAAACAAACCACCATTGGATCAGACAGGCCTTGCTTGTTCTGACCCAGAGGAAAGGGTGAAAAGGTGGGGTAAGAGCCCACCGCCTCTGCAGTGATGAAGAGGGCATGGCAAACCTTATGGGTTGAAAGATCAAATAGGCCTCGGGCAAAGAGCTGCTCGTTCGATTTCTTTTCTTAGGGAAAGAATTCCGAGGTGGGTAGATCGATTGAGTCTTGATGCAAATCAAGATCAAGATAAATGACAAGAGCAGAGTTCAATATCGATTTGTTCGAAGCGAACTTTGTAACAGAACCCGGCTTACAGACTTGCACTTTTTTATTACTTCTTGGATATGGCAAAAATCTTATTAATTGACGACGAACGATTCATCCGTACCACTTTGAGAGAAATCCTCGAGTATGAAAACTACGAGGTGTTTGAAGCCCAGGATGGATCCGAAGGATTACAAAAAATAAGGGACGAAGAATTTGATTTGGTCCTGTGTGATGTAAAAATGCCAATCTTGGATGGATTGGATGTTTTAGAGCAGGTCAAACAGTTGGATAGGGTACCTCAGTTTATTATGATCTCTGCACACGGTACTATTGAAACTGCCGTTGAAGCAACTAAAAAAGGAGCATTTGATTTCATCCCCAAACCACCAGATTTGAATCGATTGTTATTAACGGTACGTAATGCTTTAGAAAAGAAGCATTTGGTGACTGAAACTAAAGTTTTAAAAAAGAAATTATCCAAGAAATTAACCATGGTTGGAGAATCTCCTGCCATACAGACCGTCAAAGCCACCATAGAAAAAGTAGCACCAACAGAAGCGAGGGTATTAATTACAGGTCAAAATGGTACAGGAAAAGAATTGGTTGCTCATTGGATTCATGAAAAAAGCAAGCGTCAGGAAAAGCCGTATGTAGCGGTAAACTGTGCTGCTATTCCATCTGAATTAATTGAATCGGAACTATTTGGACACGAGAAAGGATCATTCACTTCTGCACACAAACAACGATTAGGCAAGTTTGAACAAGCCGATGGAGGAACTCTCTTTTTAGATGAAATTGGAGACATGTCTCTAACTGCTCAATCCAAAGTTTTACGAGCACTTCAAGAAAATCTTATCACCCGAGTCGGTAGTGACAAGGATATCAAAGTGGATGTACGTGTGATTGCAGCGACCAATAAGGATTTAAAGAAGGAAATTGAGGAAGGTAAATTTCGAGAAGATTTGTACCACCGGCTAAGCGTGATTTTAATCCAAGTTCCTCCACTAAAAGACCGGAAGGATGACATCCCTCTCCTTCTCAATAAATTTTTAGAAGATATTGCTCAAGAAAATGGAAGCCTTCCTAAAAAAATCACTGAAGAAGCAATTACTTATTTAAAAGGACTTCCTTGGACAGGTAATATCCGCGAACTAAGAAACGTAGTTGAAAGACTAGTAATCCTAGGAGAGCCTACCATAGGCGTAGAGGATGTTAAAAAATATGCAGACTATTAAGCCTAAATTTGGGTTCATCCCCACCCTTTTTTAGGAGAGAATTCTTTAGCATAAGCAGGGCAAGGTCTACTGGATGCACAAGAAGCCAAAGCCAAAAGTGAAATAATAAGCGCAACAGAGGCAAAACGTTTCATAGAAGTATCTTTAGTTGTTTAAAGATGTTTATTAATTTTTTCTAAAGCAATTACTGAACCAAAAGGTTGCAACCCCGAAGTTCAGAATGATCGAATCTTCCTAGAACTTCCAAATATCCCTTTTCATCCCATTTACCGATATCTTGGGTTTCAATAAAAGCACAGGAATGAAAATTTGCTAAGTCAATTAAATTAATTCCTCCTTGGCTTCTACTTGCAAGACTCCAAGGATCATTGAAATCCCGAAGTACCACCCGCATGCAAGAGGGTATTTTGAATTTCCCATTTCCTTTGGAATAGATCTGTGAAAGTAATTCAGTCATTCCGTACTCCGAATGAATTCCATCCACCTGAAAGTACGCCTTAAGCTGTTGGTGCACCTCCTCACGAATCATCTCTCTTCTCCTTCCTTTCATTCCACCCGTTTCCATCACGATCAAATTAGGGAAACCCTGAAATGGCATTTTTGATTCAGCCAAATCCAACAAGGCAAAAGTGACCCCAAAAAGTAATACCTTTCGATTCCCAGAAGAGAGCTCCTTCAATTTTTCCAATAGTTCTTTTTGGTTGTACAGATAAAATCCTGAGGACGCTGAGTTACTTTGAGAAATAAAATGAGCTGCCATGGCAACTAGGCTACTACCAGGACGTTCCAAATAAGCGGGGAGCAATCCAAGAACATGAAAATCCTTTATGGGGCCATAAGTTTGTTCAAAAAGGGTTTGGGCATGGTTCAAATAAAATTCTTCAGACCAAAGAAAATGTTTACTCGTAATTGAGCCGGTGGTGCCACTACTACTATAAACCTGATTAGAAGAAGTGCTATTTCCACAATAAACCTTTGAATCTTTAAAAAATTGAATTGGTAAAAATGGAATATCCTCTACTTTTTGAATTTGGGAAGGCGAAATTTTTCTAATCTTCAGATAGGCCGAATAGATGGGATTGTGAAGTGCTTGAAATTGGAACAAATCAAGTGCAAAATCATCAAAATGATCCAAAGTCAAGGTTTCCAACCTTTTTGAAAAACTTTTAAATTCTTGCATCGTTTTATATCTTGGCTCTTCCTTAACAGATCAATTTTGTTTCGGAATGTAAATGTACCTTCATCTCATGCGTTTGAAAAACTATTCTTACTTATTGTTTGGTTTTGCTTTATTAGGGTACTCCTGTATTAGCCCTCCTGAAAATTTTCCAAGCACTCCAGAAATAGAATTTTCTAGTTTGGAGTACGTTGGAACATCCGGTCAGGACTCCCTACTACTTACATTAAATTTTAAAGATGCCGAGGGAGATTTAGGATTAGCTGCCACCGATATCAATCCTCCATTCAATCCACTCAACTACAAGCGTGATGCAGCAAATAATCTCATCACTTATGGAAAGAGACCAAGTAATGCTCCAAATTACAATCCAATAGACTGGGTAATTGATCCCATTGTCAACAATATCATTGTGAAAGACACCATTTGGGTAGAAAAAAACGAAAACCAATACAATATTTTTATTCGCTTTTTTATCAAGAGAAATGGGCAGTTCAGTGAATTTAGATGGCAGGACCCACCTTTTTACACCACATTTAACGGCAGATTTCCTCGAATATTAACTACAGAAATAGGGCAAGCTGTTGAAGGAAAAATCACCTACCGAATGCTCTCCTCTGGTTGGGAATCCATCTTTAGAACAGACACTTTGCGCATCGATGTCCAAATACAAGATCGAGCTCTCAATCGATCCAACGAGGTTTCAAGTCCTCCAGTAACCCTGCGACAGATCACTAGAAAATAGAATGACTCAAAATTCTAGTAGTAGATCAATTTGCCTGCCCACTAAAATTAAAACCTTATCCTAGTTGGCTAATTTTACAGCGAAGGGTACTTTTTAGGGTTAGATTCATGCATAATTAAGTAGGCTTTTTCAACCACATCTTCCACACTAGGCTTTGAAAAATAATCACCATCTGTGGAATAAGCAGGACGATGCGCTTGAGCAGATAAGGTCTGAGGTGCTGCATCCAAAAACTGGTAGGCCCCCTGGAGATCCAAAACTTGTTGCATCATGTAGGCAGCCCCTCCTCCAGGAACATCTTCATCCGCAAAGAGCACACGATTGGTTTTTTGTATCGATTGCCCAATTACGCCATTCGTGTCGAAAGGAAGAAGCGTCTGAACATCAATTACCTCTAAAAATATGCCGATTTCTGCTAGTTCTGTGGCGGCCTCCATGACTATTCGGCACATACTACCATAGGTAACCACAGTCAAGTCTGTTCCAGGGCAGAGTATTTCTGGAATTCCCATTGGTACAGTATAGCGACCAATATTTTGTGGCATTTGCTCTTTTAATCTGTATCCATTGAGGCACTCAATAACTAAGGCTGGCTCATCAGATTGTAGCAAGGTAGCATACATTCCCGCTGCCTGCGTCATATTTCGAGGCACACAGATAATCATCCCCCGAAGACTACCTAGAATCATTCCCATAGGAGATCCAGAATGCCAAACACCTTCCAGACGATGTCCCCTAGTACGCACAATTAATGGTGCTTTTTGCCCTCCTTTGGTACGGTAGGTTAGGGTAGCAAGATCATCAGAAAGCAATTGAATTCCATACAATAGGTAATCTAAGTACTGGATTTCTGCCATAGGCCGAAGTCCACGCAGAGCCGCACCAATTCCTTGACCGAGAATAGTACATTCTCTAATACTAGTATCCATCACACGCCATTCACCAAATTTTGCCTGTAAACCAGCAAATGCTTGATTGACATCCCCAATTTTTCCAACATCTTCTCCCAAAGTAAAAAATTGGGGATTGTGCTCTAAAGTGTAGTCAAAAAAAGCTTGGAGAATTTCTCGCCCATCTACCAATGGTGAATTATCGTTGATCTCGACAGGGATTGGTTTGCACTGCTGTACTGCAAATTCGCTTTGACTATACAAATGGCTATTGTACCGACCTTGATTTACATCTTGGATTTGAACATACCAATCCTTTAACTCTTTTTTGATAGAATCTCCTTCTGATCGAATTAAAAATAAACACTTTCGAACCGTACTAACCACATCTTTTCGAATAGGATTGATCGTTTTTTGTAGGTCATCAGCCAATTGGAGTAAGGAGATCTTACGAGTAGAATTCTCAGCAGTTGTTCGAATTAGGGAAAGGGCTTGATCCAATTCCACTTTAATTTCCTCATTAAATTCATTCCAGGCAGCATCCTTTTGCTTTTTTACTTGCCCCTTCACTTCTGCTTCAATTTCGTCTAAATGGTCAGCAGTTGCAATTCCAGAAGAAATTAAATGTTCCCGAAATTTCGCCATGCAATCCCAATCTTTTTCCCACTGCAATCTTTCCTTGGATTTGTACCGCTCGTGGGAACCGGAGGTGGAATGTCCTTGAGGTTGAGTCATTTCTTCCACATGGATTAATACAGGGACATGCTCCTCACGCGCCAATCGACCAGCTGTTTCAAAAGCGTGAACCAATGCATCGTAGTCCCAGCCTTTGACACGAAGGATTTCAACCCCATTTACGGTATCCGTTCGTTGAAAGCCAAGCAATGCCTCTGAAATACTTCCTTTGGTAGTATGAAATTCGGTGGGTACAGAAATCCCATATCCATCATCCCAAACAGCTACCACCATGGGTACTTGAAGGACTCCCGCTGCATTGATGGTTTCAAAGAACATTCCTTCAGAGGTGGATGCATTTCCTATGGTTCCCCAGGCAACCTCATTCCCATTTACCGAAAAATCAGTTAGTCCTTTTAATCCTTTGTTGTTTCGATAAAGTTTGGAAGCAAAAGCCAACCCTAAAAGCTTCGGCATTTGAGCTGCTGTTGGTGAAATATCAGCAGCTGAATTGTATTGTGCAGTTAAGGATTTCCAACTTCCATCCTCGTTGAGGGATCGAGTGGCATAATGGCCGTTCATCAAACGTCCTGCACTAGCTGGTTCAGCTTCCACATTAGTATGTGCGTATAACTGTGCAAAATACTGCTGAACAGTTAGTTCACCTAATGCCATCATGAATGTTTGGTCCCGGTAATAACCCGCTCGAAAATCACCCTTCCGAAAAGCGCGTGCCATAGCCACCTGGGCTAACTCTTTGCCATCTCCAAAGATCCCAAATTTCGCTTTACCCATGAAGACTTCCTTCCTACCTATCAAGGAAGCAAGCCTGCTTGTTAGTGCCCATCTAAAATCTGCTAGCACCTCCTGTTTTTGAATGGTTATTGCCTGCCGCACCTTTTCTCTAGATTTTTCCGCCATAAGCCAAATACGCTACTCGTTACATTTTGGGTCTATTTCTACGAATCAAAAATAGACATAACCTGCGTAGATACAAATTTTATGTTAAGATTTTACCCATTTAAAATTTGGAAAAAAGTAGTTTTATATATTAAAATTAATATAATATTTTGATTTTTTAATTAAAACAACTTTATGGAGAATCAGGCTTTCCTAAAATCAAACACATTTTATTTAGCGTAATTTGAAAAAAAAATTCAAAATTTTTTACCTAAAATTTACCTTTTTTGAAATTAAGTAAAGAAATAAAAGAGAATTTGATAGAAACTTTTGATTTATTTCAAAAAACAAAATCAGCTTTAAATAGTAGTGCTAGAATTACTTCTCGAACCTATTTTGAATAGTATCTTTGCAACCATACAATAAATCCAAATCGACTTTGCCATGATTATAGGTGTTCCTAAAGAAATCAAAAACAATGAAAATCGAGTAGCGCTCACTCCTGCTGGTGCAAAAGAATTAATAAAAAGAGGTCATCAAGTCTATGTACAACAGACTGCGGGTATTGGAAGTGGTTTTTCTGATGAATCTTACTTAGAGGCTGGTGCGACTCTATTACCAAGCATTGAAGCTACCTATCAAATTGCTGAAATGATCATAAAGGTGAAAGAACCTATTGAATCAGAATATAGCTTAATTAAGCCGAATCAACTACTATTTACGTACTTCCACTTTGCCTCCTACGAACCACTTACAAAGGCTATGGTGGCAAGCAAAGCCATTTGTTTGGCGTATGAAACCGTAGAGAAGCCAGACAGAAGTCTCCCCCTACTTGTTCCTATGTCCGAAGTAGCCGGTAGAATGGCTATCCAAAAAGGAGCTAATTACCTCGAAAAACCATTAGGGGGAAGAGGAATTCTCTTAGGTGGAGTCCCAGGAGTACTTCCCGCCAAAGTGCTTATTTTAGGAGGAGGGATCGTAGGAACTCAAGCTGCCTGGATGGCTGCTGGTCTAGGTGCCGATGTGATCATCATGGATGTCTCCCTACCAAGAATGCGCTACTTGGCTGATGTCATGCCCGCCAATGTAAAAACCATGATGTCCAATGAGTACAACATTCGCGAACAAATCAAACAAGCAGATCTTGTTGTAGGTGCAGTATTGATTCCTGGCGCCAAAGCACCGCATTTGATCACCAAAGACATGTTGAAAGACATGAAAAAAGGAGCCGTATTGGTGGATGTAGCAGTGGATCAAGGTGGATGTATCGAAACATGTACCCCTACTACCCACGAAAATCCTACTTACATCATCGATGAGGTGGTACACTACTGTGTAGCCAATATGCCAGGCGCAGTACCCTACACCTCTACCTTAGCATTAACTAATGCAACCCTTCCCTACGCCATCCAATTGGCGGATAAAGGCTGGAAAAAGGCTGCACAAGAAAATGTAGATCTCGTTCCTGGTTTGAATGTGATTCAAGGTGATATTGTGTACAAGGCAGTAGCAGAAGCATTTTCTATGCCTTACACACCAGTTGAAAAACACCTTTCTTAATCAAACAAGTCAAACTTCAAAAAATCCCATCGCATTGATCGATGGGATTTTTTTTGCCTAAAGCATGAGTTTGATTGCTAGTAGAAAGAGTACCTAGTTACGCCTTACGGACAAACTCTGATTTAAGTGCCATAGAGCCAAAACCCTCTATTTTACAGTCAATGTTGTGGTCTCCTTGCACCAAGCGAATGTTTTTTACTTTTGTACCTGCCTTTATGGATTTAGGGGCCCCTTTTACAGGGAGATCTTTAACCACCACAACCGAATCTCCATTTGCTAAAAGAGCGCCATTGGCATCCTTTATTTGCAATTCCTCCTCTACAGAGTCAACTTCATCATTAGGATTCCATTCCAATCCACAGTCTGGACATACCATCAATGCGTCTAAGGGGTAGGTGTACTGGGATCCGCAAGAAGGACAAGGCGCTAAATTTTCCATGGGACGAAGTTACTTATAGCCGTGAATTATTTAGGATTATCATAAACTTAGTTTATTATAAATATTCTATACCCCTTTTAATCAGTAGATTAACGATTTACTTCGCTCACATAGACTTAGCCCAATCCAATAATTCAATTCCCAATTGGTGCTGAAATCCATACAATATCACATCAAAAAGCAGTAAAAAAGCTCCTTGAAGAAGAATTGATTTTCCAAAACCAATCCAGTTATCCTTCACCAAACGACGGCCTCTTTCAATTAAGAAAAACCCGAAAGACAGGTACGCTAAGTCTAAAGCTGCATTAAAAAGAAGTACCTTTTCAATTTGTTGCTGAGCTTTTAAGATCTCCCAAAAATTGATTACCAACGAACCCTGCCTTGCCTGCCAGAATCCAAACCCTGCAATCCCCAAATTCACTAAATTCCAAAAGGCATTCATCTGGTGAAAAGCCTGAATTTGCCCTTTGGATTTGAAAGCTCCTACCGCTCCAACACACAAATTAAGTAGCGCCCAAGAACCCAGCACATACATTCCTTGACGATTGTAGGCCAAGCGAGTAAAATCAAAAAATTCTAACGAAACAGGGTCTAGCGCAAATACAGGCATAGTAAGGGAACTCAAAAACAAAATAAAGGAGGCAATTACCGGAGAAATCATACTGTTTAAACCTACACATTATCTTGATATTTTATCCAAAAAAGGTAATAAAAACTATCCCAGAGCATTTTTAATTGAAATTAACAAATCAAAACACCAGCAAAATTTTGCGTTTTTTTTTAGGCGGGAGATAAAAATAGTGGTAAACGACCTGCTAAAATGGCTTAAATTTGATCTATTCCAAAAATAAC
>JAURGC010000124.1 GCA_030833985.1 Algoriphagus sp.
GCCAAAGGCATAGTCTTTGTCAAGACCTGCTTCAGCGGTTTCGATGGTGGCTTTGCCTCTTGTGGAGAAAGGGCTGTAGTCCAAGGCTGTAGCGATTCTACCCAAATTTCCTCCAATACCCAGGATCGCTCCTAGAGTCAAGAGTGCGATGGTTTTAGATAAGCTTGCAAACCCTTCTTTTTTCCAATCAAACCCAAGTCGAGTGAGCACATAGACCACCGCAATGATCAGTGTGTAGTAGGTGATTTGAAGGTGGTTGAATTTTAGTTGCAGCAGGAGTCCAAGTCCAAGAAGTGCTGCTCCAAGAAGTCGCTTGCGATCGAATGCAAGATGGATACCAGTTAAGATTAAGGGAATCAAGCATACGGCCCAGATTTTGGCATTGTGGCCAGCCTCTAAGGAGAGGAGATTGTAGGTATTGAAGGAAAAAGCAATGGCCCCTGCAACTGAGAAAATCGGCCGCACCCCATAGGAAAGCAGCAAGAGGTACATCGCTAGCATTCCAAAAAATAGGCCGTTGATGGGGTGTGGGAGACCCAAAGTCAAGATAGAGATGACTAGGTTGGTAATATCTCCTGTAAATTCCAAGCTGATGAAGTAGGTAGGCATTCCGCCAAACATGCGATTGGTCCAGAGGGCTTGTTCCCCAGTAGCTGCACGGTAGTCAAGTACTTCTTTAGCGGAACCTTCCCATTGAAGGATATCGCCTTGGAAGATGATCTGCCCATCAAAAACAAGGGGCGAGAAATAGCCCACCACGAGTAGGTAGAAGAAGGCAATGCCAAGGAGGTGGGGCAGGATGTCTTTTTGAAATTGAATCTTCATGCAGGAGTTCAGCGATTTGGCTTGCAAATTAAGGAATTCATGGGAAAGGCCATTGGGGGTTTGACTTCCTTTTTCGTTACAAGATTTGAAGAATAGCAGTAGCTGGAGCCAAGCCACATTCTGAATCACTTAAATCCCGAGATGAATTGTCGAGAAAAGCTTCAAATTCATTACTTTTGCAGGATATAGCCGTAAAGCAGCATGTTTGATAATTTAAGTTTGAAGCTTGACCGGGCATTCAAGACACTGAAGGGCACCGGAAAAATCACCGAAATCAATGTCGCATCTACCGTGAAGGAGATTAGGCGAGCGTTGATTGACGCTGATGTTAACTACAAAGTAGCCAAGGAAGTCACAGACAAAATAAAGGATGAGGCCATGGGTCGAGATGTCTTGATCTCGGTTTCCCCAGGGCAACTATTGATAAAAATCACCCAAGAGGAGCTGACCAAATTGATGGGCAGTACCAAGGTGGACATCAAACTCAGTGGGGATCCTTCTGTCATCCTAATTGCCGGACTGCAAGGTTCAGGTAAAACCACTTTCACCGGTAAGCTTGGAAGTTTATTGAAGCGCCAAGGACGTCAAGTACTGCTTGTTGCTTGTGATATTTACCGACCAGCGGCGATTGACCAACTTAAGGTGTTGGGTGAGCAGATCGGGGTAGAGGTGTATGCTGAGCCGGAAAATAAGAATGCGCTCCAAATTGCAAACAATGCGATTGCCTATGCCAAGAAGTCTGGAAAAAAGACCGTGGTGGTCGATACGGCAGGTCGTTTGGCAGTAGATGAGGAGATGATGCAGGAGATTGAGCAACTCAAAAAAGCGCTCAATCCTTCCGAAACACTTTTCGTGGTCGATTCGATGACGGGTCAGGATGCAGTCAATACGGCCAAGACCTTTGACGATCGCTTGGATTTTGATGGGGTGGTGTTGACCAAATTGGATGGAGATACACGAGGAGGTGCAGCTATTTCCATTCGTCACGTAGTGAATAAGCCGATTAAGTTTATCTCTACGGGAGAAAAGATGGAGAATTTGGATGTATTCCATCCAGACCGAATGGCCCAGCGAATTTTGGGCATGGGAGACGTCATCTCTTTAGTTGAGCGTGCACAGCAGTCCTTTGATGAGGACGAAGCCAAGCGCTTGAATGCTAAAATGCGTCAGAACAACTTCAACTTTGACGACTTTCTTTCTCAGTTGGAGCAGGTGAAAAAGATGGGGAATATCAAGGATTTGATGGGTATGATTCCTGGAATGGGAAAAGCCATGAAGGGGTTAGATATTGATGACGACTCTTTCAAGCCAATTGAAGCCATCATTCGCAGCATGACCCCCAAAGAGCGTCAAAATCCAGACATCATTGATGGCAGACGAAGAAAACGAATTGCGGATGGCTCTGGAAGAAATATTACTGAAGTCAATAATTTGATGAAGCAGTTTGAGGATATGCGGAAGATGATGAAGCAAATGAATAAAATGGGAGGAGCAAAAGCGGCTATGAGCCGGATGATGCCTCCAGGGATGGGGAAGAGGTAAAAAGTAGCTAGTATCTAGTAACTAGTATCCAAAATCCTAGAGAGGCAAGACCCAAGATGCTAGTGACACTACTAGGTAAAAAAGCTTGCTCCAGACCAAAAACTAGTTGTCCCACTTTGAAATTCTTCAATCAGCGTTCAGCGTTTGACATGGGTTTCAATTCTGAATCTCGCCTGCTTATCGCAGCCAGATATCTTGTGCTTTCTATCCCAAATTGGTGCCTTGTACCTCCTTTCGATATTCTTCAATCTGCTGTAGTCTGTCGACAGTAGACTGTTAAATTTCCATTTTTGTGAAACGAATTGCCATTGACTTACATTATTTGCCTTGCCTGGAGTACTTTACTGTACTGCGCGAGGTGGAGGAAGTGTTTTTGTTTCCGGGAGACCACTACACGCGGCAATCTTATTTCAACCGTACGGAAATTTTGCTGGCCAACAAGGTTCATACCTTGAGTGTACCCATACAAGGAAGACGACCTCGGGTATCTTTGGGAGAAGTTCGTATTGATTACGGACAAAAATGGGCACTTACTCATTTGAGGGGGATTCAAAGCGGCTATGGGAAGGCTCCTTTTTTTGAATACTTCTACCCCTACTTTGAAGAGGTATTTGGCCGTCAAGAACCCTTATTATGGGATTTGAATTTTAATTTGCTGACAATCTGTCTGAAACTTTTACGATGGCCTGTCAAGTTCACTGTACAGAATCAAGGGGCTATTCCAGCGGATGTAGTCGATTTTAGGGGGGTTATTGTCCCTTCAGGTAGTTTTTTGGACCGTCCCTTTTATCAGGAAGTGCCTTATGGACAAATTTTTGGCCTAGACTTTGTCCCTAACCTTTCTATCCTAGATGGTTTGTTTTGTTTGGGGCCGGAGGCAGGGAGTTTGCTCGGTAATTCTCAAAAAAAACTAGAACAATAAGGGATCCGATTGTGTTTTTAAAACAAATTCGGTAACATAGAATCAAGATTCATCTCATACAAAGAAAAGGGTTAAATGGAAGCAAAATTTTCGAACAGAGTCAAGGAGGTAATCTCTCTCAGCCGCGAAGAAGCCCTTCGCCTGGGACACGATTACATTGGCACAGAGCACCTGTTGCTAGGGATGATCCGTGAAGGAGAAGGGGTAGCTGTTTCCATTTTGAAAAAGCTAGGGATTCCCATGGATGAATTACGGAATGCGATAGAGCGAGCAGTAAAAGGTACGGCCAATCACAATGTGAAGAACATGGCCAATATTCCTTTGACAAGGCAGTCGGAAAAAGTGCTCAAAATCACTTACCTAGAAGCAAAAATTTTCAAAAGTCAGTTGATTGGCACCGAGCATTTGCTTTTGTCAATCCTTAGAGATGAAGACAATATTGCTACACAGATATTGAATAAATTTGAGGTCAACTACGACAGCATCAAGGAGATGTTGGAGATGCAATCCGATACTGGCAATTCCCCAAGAGCTCGTGCAGAGGCAGAAGATGGAGATGAAGACGGGTCCAAGTTATTTGGCTCTTCTTCCTCAGGAAGTGGGTCACAAAAGCCTGGAGCAGAAAAATCCCGAACTCCCGTTCTAGATAATTTTGGGCGTGATCTAACCAAAATGGCTGAGGACGATAAGCTCGACCCAATCATTGGTAGAGAAAAAGAAATCGAACGTGTAGCACAAATTCTTTCACGGAGAAAGAAAAATAATCCCATCCTAATCGGAGAGCCAGGTGTAGGTAAAACTGCCATAGCAGAAGGGTTAGCCTTGCGTATTGTCCAGAAAAAAGTATCTCGAATCTTATTCAACAAACGCGTGGTGACCTTGGATCTTGCCTCTTTGGTGGCGGGCACCAAATACAGAGGACAATTTGAGGAGCGTATGAAGGCGGTCATGACTGAATTGGAGAAGTCGCCAAATGTCATCCTTTTCATCGACGAATTACATACCATTGTAGGTGCAGGTGGTGCTTCCGGATCTTTGGATGCGTCCAATATGTTTAAGCCAGCCCTGGCACGTGGGGAGATACAATGTATCGGTGCGACCACCTTGGATGAATATAGACAGTATATCGAAAAGGATGGTGCGTTGGCACGTCGTTTCCAAATGGTGATGGTGGATGCCACCACTCCCGAAGAAACGATTCAAATTCTAAATAATATCAAAGATAAATACGAGGATCACCACAATGTGATTTATACCGACGCAGCGATTGAAGGATGTGTGAAGCTTTCTGATCGATACATTTCCGATCGTTTTCTTCCTGACAAAGCCATCGATATATTGGATGAAGCAGGTGCGCGTGTACACATCCTTAACATTCATGTTCCTGAGGATATTCTAAGCTTGGAGTCTGAGGTAGAAAATATCAAGGCAGAGAAAAACCGGGTAGTTAAATCTCAGAAGTACGAGGAAGCTGCGCAATTGCGGGATAAGGAAAAGAAACTTTTGGAGCAATTGGATGAAGCAAAGGTGAAGTGGGAAGAAGAAACTAAAACCAAGCGCTTTACCGTAGACGAAGATCATGTAGCAGAGGTAATCGCCATGATGACTGGAATCCCTGCCAAGCGAATTGCACAGAATGAGGGCAACAAGCTGCTCAATATGGGTGAGGAGCTGAAGGGTAAAGTAGTAGGCCAAGAGGAAGCCATTAAGAAGTTGACCAAAGCCATACAGCGTACGCGCGTGGGTTTGAAAGATCCAAAGAAGCCGATTGGCTCCTTTATTTTCCTAGGCCCTACAGGTGTGGGAAAAACGGAGTTGGCCAAAACCTTGGCGACCTATCTTTTTGATAAGGAGGACTCGTTGATCCGTATTGATATGTCCGAATACATGGAGAAATTCTCCGTATCTCGGCTAGTGGGAGCACCTCCAGGCTATGTAGGCTATGAAGAAGGGGGACAGCTCACCGAGAAAGTACGTAGAAAGCCGTATTCAGTAGTGCTTTTGGATGAAATTGAAAAGGCACATCCGGATGTGTTCAATATCCTGCTACAGGTACTGGATGACGGTGTCTTAACAGATGGACTGGGAAGAAGAGTAGATTTTAGAAATACCATCATTATCATGACTTCCAATATTGGGGTGCGTGATCTGAAGGACTTTGGTGCGGGTATTGGTTTTGCAAACCGAGCCAAAATAGATAATCAGGATGAAATCATGAAGTCTACCATCCAGTCTGCCTTGAAAAAGGCATTCAGTCCAGAATTCTTAAATCGATTGGATGACGTAGTGGTATTTAACACGCTCAGCAAGGAAGATATTTTCAAAATCATCGACATCAGCCTAGGCAAATTGTTTCACCGAATTACCGACTTGGGGTACAAGATCGAGCTTTCGGAGAAGGCAAAAGAATTCTTGGCCAACAAGGGCTATGACCAGCAGTATGGTGCTAGACCTTTGAATCGTGCCATCCAAAAGTATTTGGAAGATGCGATTGCGGAAGAAATTTTGAAAGGAGACCTTTCTGAAGGGGATGTAATTACTGCGGACTATGTGGAGGAAGCTGCAGAACTTACCATTTCAGTCACTAGAAAAGAGAAAGCGGATTAAAGAAATGGACTACAGTTGACGGACCACAGTCCATTAAATTGAACTCCAAGCCTTATTTTCCTTGGTTACTTTTAAAAATAAGGAGCTAATCACATCAGGATAAATTAGTGACAGAAAGAGCCGTGAAGACTTTTGTTTTCAAGGCTCTTTTTTTTGGGTTGGTGTTAAATCCCTTCAAACAAGACGAAGGATTCAAGGTAGTTGGGCAGCAGGGTATTCCATCCTAGTTCCTCCTTGAGTTTGTAGGCCAGTGCCTCCGCGCTTTTGGGCTCCCCGTGCACCACAAAGGTGTATTTCGGTTTCTCGGTAAATCCCTCCGCCCAGTCCATCAGTTCCTCCTGGTCCGCATGCGCAGAGAGCCCTTCGATGGGATAGATCTTTGCGCGTACCGGAACTTCCTCACCATAGATGCGGATGCTGGAGTCTCCATCCAGCAGTCTTCTGCCGCGGGTTTCTTGAGCCTGGTAACCGACGATGATCACTCCGTTTTTTTCATGGGGGAGGTGGTGATAGAGGTGGTGCAGGATGCGACCTCCTGTAGCCATACCGCTTGCAGAAATGATAATTGCCCTCCCGTTATAGGTATTTAAGGACATGGACTCCTCTTTTTTCTGGTAGTAATGAAGCTGGGGGTGCTTAAATGCATGTTCATCTTCCTGAAGCATGGCGCTGAGGCGGTGGTCGTTGCGAAACTCCAGGTAGAGTTGCGTGGCATTGATAGCCATAGGGCTATCGGTAAAGATAGGCACCTTTGGAATTCTCCCTTTTTCCATCAGTTGGTAGAGGTGGTAGAGTAGGAGCTGGGTTCGGCCTACGGCAAAGGCAGGAATGATCACCAAACCACCCCTGCCAAAGGTATCTCGAATGGCTCGGGCCATTTCTTCTTCGGGTTTTGGGTTGGCCGATTTTCGATCTCCATAGGTAGATTCTATCCAGAGGATATCTGCTTTTGGAATTCGAGTGGGAGGGAAAAGGAGCGGATCTTTGTAGCGCCCAAGATCACCTGAAAACACGAGTCGTTTGGTTTGTTTTTCTCCCTGAATCAGGAATTTAACGATGGAGGCACCAAGGATATGGCCTGCATGAAAAAAGGTGACGGTAATTGCTGGGTGGATGGAGAAGGGAGTTTCA
>JAURGC010000132.1 GCA_030833985.1 Algoriphagus sp.
GTTCTAGTTTGGGCTATGTAACCCAGGAAGGAAAAGCCAATTTCTACCGTTCCTGCTTCCAAGCCTGAAAGTGTGAAGTTCCCCTCGAGATCAGTAGCGGTAGAAATGGTTGTATTGTTCACAAAAACCGAACAAAAAGGCAAGGCTTCCCCCGTCTCTGCATCCTTTACTTGCCCAGTAAGTGTAGCCGTTTGTGCCCTACTAGTAAAGGCGCAAAACATAAAGGAAACGATTAGCAGGAGTTTTTTCACGAGGGAATTCGAATAAGTAGCAGATAGGTTATTTTTGCTCGGGCTCCTTTGTGGGCTCGTTGAGTACAAAGGTCCCCGAAATAGGTTCCCCAAGTTCTGTAATCCCACGGACTTCTACCAAAATTGGCCCTGATTTTTCGTTAAGAAAAAATTCAATGGGAATGGAAAGTTTGGATCCATCATTGGTAAGGGTGGGATTCCAATACAAGGTAGGCCGGAAGGATTTTAAATAGGGATAAAACTTTCTTTTACCTTCGGTAATTTCGAAGGGTAGACTTGGTGCAAATCCTTGCAACTTAAACATGGTAAAGCTATTCCTTTCCTTTTGAAGTTGCTCCCCAGATTTTAGGATAATTGAAATCAAGCCATTTCGTCCCAAGTCTCCATACATCGGTACAAGGCGCCGGATAACTTCTACCCGCTCAATGTTGAAAATGTTTATTCCTTCCAATACCTCATAAACAGACCTACCTCCTCCACCTCCTAAGGTCGTCCCTGAAGATCCATTGGAAGGGACCCCATTGATGAGTACTAGAGGTTCACCCCCTCTGAATGCCACCCCGATGTTAGGAGGAGAACCTACAATTCTCAGCCCTGCAACCTGGGCGGATAAGGCATATAAAAATTGGAGGGTAGTCCCTACCAAATTCATTCCTTCTGTGAGGACGACCTTGTCAGGTTCCCCATAAATCATAGGGCCTATTGAATTTTCCTTTTTTTCTTCCACTACAGCCTCTTCCAACATGATTTCTCCTTGTTGAAGGGATTGGATAGGACGGATAGCGGCATCGGGCTGTTCACCTCTAGGTACTATCTTTGGAAAAGAGATAGCGTTCAGATCCCTTCTGGTCGGATAGGATTTAACATCCAATTGAATGACTCGAATCGGCCTAGCATTTTGGTCGGTTGCCTGCAAAGACACCTCAAAATCGCCAGTAAAATTTGTGGACGGAAAATAAAAAGTCCCATCTTTCGCTGACCTAAGGGTCCGTACATCATCGTATCCATTGATAAATGCTTTGATAGAACCTGGTATGGGCACCCCGCTTTCGTCAAGAAGTTTACCCGCTAACGTAAAGCCTTTTTCTACAGGATATTCCTCCACTCCGGATTTTCTTTTGGACGGCAGCAAAAGTGATTCCATTCCCTTGTAATCAGGCACATAGACCGCCTGATTGCCGTCTAATACCGATACAGAGAGGTTCGATTTCAACGGGTTGCCCTCCTCATCTAGGGCTAGGATATTGAGCCTAACCAGTTCCCCTGGCTCATAATATTGTTTGTCTGAAAAAACACTAATTTTTTGAGAGGATAAAGCAATTGGTAAAGGAGCAGGTTGAAACTGGTGGGGTAAAATTTGAATAGGTAAGATACATTCCTCTTGCTCATAATTGAGCCCCCAAGCAGTGTATGCACGAAGGTAAAAATTACCCGTCTCGGCCAGATCAGGAAGGGGAAGGTGCCCTTGGGCCACTCCCTCCTGGATTTCCACAACCTGATGGATCCACACGTAGCCTGTCTCATCGAGCAGCTCCAGATGCAGCACCTTACTGAGTTCCTCCGCCATCAAAGGACTTCCGTAGGAAAGGTAAGCTTTGAAATAAATATATTCTGCTGGCCAGTAATGCTTCCGATCTGTGTGCAAATAGATTCTTTCTTGCATCACTAGGTCAGTTTTTTCCAGGTTAGCCAGCTTAGTCATGCGATCCGCATTGAAATTAGCGGGCACCCCAAAAATCGGATTTTGGTTCAAAAACGCCCCTCCCAAAACCAATTGATTGGATGCAACAGGGCTACCGTTTAGGTGAACGAGCAGTTTCTCCCCTTTGTAATCCAGGCTCCCTTGTGACCCATCTGCCAAGCTTACCTTCAAGGGTTTGGTAAAGGAAAGTTGGTAAACACCTGGCTGGGAAGTAAAAGCCACCTCAGGATTTGCTGGAGTAGAAAAATCAGTTGTTTTCCCTTCCATCAGCTGTGCGATATAATGCGTAGGGCTTGACAGATACCTCTTCAAACGAGCTACCCTTCTCCCTTCTTCCAAACGCTCTTCCTTGGGCAATTCAAAATATACGAAGGTCGAGGATTGAGGGGTGGAAGTTTGTAGGTTAAAAGGGTCAAAATACACCGAGATCAGGTAACCCGTTTCTTGATTCGAAAAAAATAAAGGCTCAGCTGCATGCACCCGATAAGATTTATCCTGTTGTTCTTCAAAGGTCAGCTTTTCTGGATTTAAAAATTGAATTTGCTCTCCAGCCAGCCCCCTACCTACAAAGGCCTCTTTCAACGATTTTGCCAGCTTAGTGATTTTTGATTTGGACAGGTCAGAAACCGTGTAACCAAAATTATCCTGCTTATTGAGACGAATGGAAAGCCGGAGAGCACTTCCTGCTTTGACCTCAATCTCTTGACTAAACTTCTCCCAGCCTGGGCCCCGAACCTGCAGCTCCCAAGTTCCTTCTGGTAGGTTTGTAAGTTGAAAATTGCCGTTTTCATCAGAAAATGCTTGAAAGGTAGTGTTTGGGATAAACACATGAATCTCCGGAAGGGGGGACGCTGTGGCGCTAGAGACAATTGTACCTCCAAGGCGTCCAGTCTGCGCAAAGATCGAAGAAGAAAGAAAATACAATAAGAAGCATATCGAAAAGTATAGAGGGAAGAGTTGGATTTGCCTAGCCTTCCTATGTATACTTGAAGATGGACCGCTTAGTGGAAATTCTCTTTGGTAGGCCACGTGGTTTTACTTTTTAACATAAAAAATAGAATCCCTATAAACACAATAGCCTCGAATAAAGAAGCTTTGCGGGTAATTTAGGGTTTAATCCTGTGTGTGATCCTCTCGATCTTTGAGTTTTTTATCCTCCACGTTTTTATTGAGGAAGTCATTGATTGCCTCGATGGGAAGACTGGAAGAGATTTCCCCGAAGGAATTAATTTCCATTTTGAAACCTTTCAATTCCTCGTGAACGCGGGGCTCTTCTTCCTTTTTCTTCTTTTTTTTCATCTCAGTCTACGGTTGCTAGCGTTTTTAACGCAAATCGAATTCTTTTGGCTACCTCTTGGGGGCCTAAAATCGCAAAAACTTCCATCAGATCTGGTCCAGCACCAAGTCCAGTTACTGCTAGTCGGACAGCCTGCATGACTTTTCCGAGTTTGATCCCTGAAGCTTCAGCTGTACTTTCCAATAGTGCTTTGGCAGATGCCCCATCAAAAGGGACGCCTATTCCCGATTCCAATGCAATTGCATAGGCTTGAAGAAGAGTGGTGGCATCGGCATTCCATTTTTTGGCAGCTACTTCTGAATCAAAGTCGCTAGGGGCTTGGTGAAGAAACTGGCTATCCTTCCAAAAGTCTCCTGGGAAGGTAACTCGATCACGTAGAAGAGAGATAATGGCTCCCGCTTTTTCTTGGGAAAGTGTAGTGCCAGCTGCTTGGGCATCCTGCTGCAGGGATGCAATCAAGTCCTCTTGATTCCTGCTCCGCAAGTAATGCTCATTGTACCACTTCGCTTTGGCTATGTCAAATTTGGTTCCCGACTTACCGATGCGTTCGATAGAGAAGGCTTCTACCAATTCCTCCAAGGAGAAGATCTCCCGCTCATCCCCTGGGTTCCATCCTAGGAAGGCAAGGAAGTTGAGTAGTGCATCGGGTAGATAGCCTGTTTCACGGAAGCCACTTGACTTTTCTCCTGTAAATGGATCAATCCAATTGAGTGGAAATACTGGGAATCCCAATTTATCCCCATCTCGCTTGGAGAGCTTGCCATTGCCATCCGGCTTGAGGAGCAGGGGCAGGTGGGCAAATTGGGGCATGGTATCCTCCCAACCAAAAAACCGGTACAATAGCACATGTAGGGGAGCCGATGGGAGCCATTCTTCTCCACGGATGACGTGGGTGATTCCCATGAGGTGATCGTCCACAATATTGGCCAGGTGGTACGTCGGCATACCGTCAGATTTCATCAGGACCTTGTCATCTAGGGTACTGGAATGTACCAGAACCCAATCGCGAATTAGGTCATGAAAGCGAACCTCTTCTTTGAGGGGAAGCTTTGCGCGGATGACATAGGGATCTCCGGAAGCCAATCGCTCCTTCACCTCTTCTGGGGAGAGGGTCAAGGAATTTTTCATTTGGGTTCGGGTAATGCTATTGTATTGGGGCTGCACCACGCGGGCAGCAGTCAAGCGCTCTCGCATGGCTTCCAATTCTTCGGCGGTATCAAAGGCATAGTAGGCATGTCCTTTTTCTACCAAGTCCAAGGCATAGTTCATGTAGCTCGCCTTTCGCTCAGATTGGCGGTAGGGGCCTACCTCCCCTGGGTTCCAAGGACTTTCATCTGGGGAGATTCCCATCCATTCTAGAGATTCTTGGATGTATTCTTCGGCGCCAGGTACAAAGCGGGTTTGGTCGGTATCTTCGATCCGTAGAAGAAACTTGCCTCCCATTTTTCGGGCAAAAAGGTAATTGTAAAGGGCGGTTCGCAGCCCTCCTATGTGGAGTGCTCCGGTAGGGGAAGGTGCAAATCGTACGCGAACTTCTTTCGTCATGGGGATTGTTGGCTTCTAAGCCTGCAAAGATAGGAATTTGTTCTCGACCTTTGAGATCTTTCAGACCCCTAAGGCCTAATCAAATGGACGTTAGTCTTAAACCTTCGCTGTTAAAAAAACAGCACAGGTTAAAAAAAAGCCCCGTATGATACGGGGCTTTTTTTGGGATTGGGGGAGAATTAGTTTCTTGGTCTGATTTTTTCCTTGATCCGAGCCGCCTTACCTTGACGTCCTCTCAAGTAGAATAGACGGGCTCTTCTCACCTTACCCTCACGTACCAAGTCGATTTGCTCGATGGCTGGAGAGATGATTGGGAAGATACGTTCTACACCGATTCCATTGGAGATTTTACGGATAGTAAAAGTCTCTCCATTCGAATTTGGGTTTTTACGTTGGATCACAGTTCCTTGAAACTGCTGGATACGCTCCTTGTTACCTTCTTTGATACGTACGTGTACATTGATGGTATCACCGGCTTTGAAGGAAGGGAATTTGGCTCTCGCCTCGCTGTATTCCGCTTCTACAATTTTCATTAGATCGCTCATAGCTCTATGTTTTTATGCTTTCGCAGTGCACCGCCGCAGCGGTATAAATGAATTACTACTTCTATACTCTTGTCTCGCCTACTCCCAACCGGAATCTTCTAGAAGATCTGGTCGTTTTTCTCGAGTTCGGCGAACCGACGCTTCAAATCTCCACTGGCTTATCTTGGCTTCGTGCCCAGTAAGCAGTACCTCGGGAACTTCTCTTCCTTCGTATACAGCCGGCCGCGTATATACTGGCGGGGCAAGTAGGTTATCTTGGAAGGAGTCCGTCAACGCAGAGGTCTCGTCGTTTAGTACACCTGGGATGAGACGAATGATGGCGTCAGCGACAACCGCTGCAGCCAACTCGCCACCCGAGAGCACGTAATCTCCGATGCTAATCTCTTTGGTGATAAAGGCATCCCTAACCCGTTGATCCACCCCTTTGTAATGACCACAAAGGATCAGGAGGTTTTTCGATTGGGAAAGGTCATTGGCCATGGGCTGATCGAAGGTGTCTCCATCGGGCGTCATGTAGATGATTTCATCGTATTGACGCTCCTGCTGAAGGACTTCGATGCACCGCGCAATAGGCTCGATCATCAAGACCATCCCTGCGCCCCCACCAAATGCATAATCATCCACTTGCTTTTGTTTGCCAGTGGCATAATCTCGGAGGTTGTGTATCCGAACTGTAGCAATCCCTTTTTCTTCTGCTCGTTTGAGGATAGAATGTGAAAAAGGACCTTCCAATAGTCCGGGAACGACCGAGATGATGTCAATATGCATGGCTCAATCTTCCAGATAAATGTCAAGTAAGCCTTCGGGCAACTGGCAGAAAACTTTTTTTGCTGCCTTGTCCACTTGGGTAATGATGCCATCCTGTATGGGGATAAGCACTTCTTTTCCTTGGTGGGTCACTCCGAGGAGATCCTGGGTTTCCAAATCGTAAACGATCTGAACAGGTCCGATCGGTCCCATCGTCACGTCGATGACGTCAAAACCTATCAATTCGTGGAAGTAATACTGATCCTCATCGAGGTCGGGCAACTCGGAGAGGGGAAGATATACTTCCGATCCTACGAGATGTTCCACTTCTTCGATGCGGTCGAGTTCCTCAAACTTGGCAAGGGCTTTGCCTCCAGGCTGGATCACAAAGTGTTCCAAAAAGAAGGGGATCAAACGCCCTTTTTGATCGAGAAAGAGGTGCTCTAATCCTTCGTATTCCTCAGGATAATCTACGTCAAGCACCACA
>JAURGC010000012.1 GCA_030833985.1 Algoriphagus sp.
GACCTCCGCACTTTGCTCCCTTGGGATCAAGAAGCGGTAGCTGCAACAGTTAAAAAAACAGGGAAAGTTATTTTCTTACAAGAAGACACACTTACCGGCGGGATTGGGGCAGAAATCTGCGCTTGGATTTCGGAGCATTGCTTCCCTTACTTGGACGCTCCGGTGATGCGAGAAGGTAGCTTGGATACACCTGTACCTTTTACTCCCAACTTGGAAAAACAATTCCTCCCAGTGGATAGATTCAAAGCTAAACTTCAAAGACTGATTGCATTTTAAGTAAAAACCAGAAATTCATCACCCATGGTTCAACTGAGACAAATTGGAAAGGAAGAACTCTCCATCGTACAAAACATTGCGCACCAAACTTGGCCTTCGACCTTTGAAAATATTTTGAGTACGGAGCAAATTGATTACATGCTCAATTGGATGTATGACCTGAGGCAACTCGAATCTCAAGTAGAGAAGGGGCATGTTTTTGTGATTGCTGAAGAAAGTGGAAACGCAATTGGATTCGCCGGATTTGAACTTTTCTATTTAGAGGGAACGAAGTCCAAACTTCATAAATTGTACCTTCTCCCCAGCTACCATGGAAAAGGGATAGGAAAAACACTACTTCATGAGGTAGCAAGACGAGTGCGGGAAGCAGGTCAACAAAGGCTGCTCCTCAATGTGAACAAGGACAACCAAAAAGCGATTGAATTTTATTCCAGCCAAGGATTTATAGAAATCTACAAGGAGGTTATTGCTATCGGAAATGGATTCTTAATGGATGATTCAGTGATGGAGCTTACTATTTGAAATTTTAATTCCTTTAGGTTTGGAATAAAAAAAGCCTCACAGATAATGTTTAACTATTCAAACCTTCGTAAATCTGTTATCTATGAGCAAAAAAATAGGTTTTTACTTTAATTCTAGCTGCTCGATTGTACTTCCATTGCCCCTGATTAAATGATAGATTTTTTTCATTTCTTCTAGCTTTTCAGGGTTGGATTTGGATAAATTAGTTCTTTGACCCGGATCAATCTTCAAATTATATAATTGGTATTCTGGAGAATTGCCTAGCTCAATATTTACTTGATTCTGGACCGCTGGGCCAGTGTAAGGTGGAATCATAGCCCAATCCCCTGCTCGAAGTGCTGTTTTTGTACTTGCCTCCACTATAACTGCCTCCCGGCCTTCATGACTTTTCCCCATAAATACATCCATCAAGTTTTCACTATCCATTCCTGTTTCAGAACTTCCTACTAAGGAGGCCAAAGAACTCAATAAATCAATCTGAGATACCAATGCATTGGAAACCCCAAGTTGGATCATCCCTTTCCAAAAGACAACGAATGGCACTTTGGTTCCTGCCTCAAATAATGCATATTTTCCTCCTCGAAGCGGGCCTGAAGGGGTATGATTTCCCAATTTTTCTACCGCATCGTCGTAATACCCATCGTTTAGAACAGGACCATTATCACTTGTGAAAATTATAAGCGTATTTTCCAAAAGACCTTCATTCTCCAGAGTCGAATACAATTCACCAATTACCCAATCTGCCTCAAGCAAAGCATCGCCCCTTGGCCCCATACCTGATTTACCTTCAAACCTAGGGTGTGGAGTACGCGGAACATGGGGCTGGTGCATGGGGAAAAAGAGAAAAAAAGGCTTTCCGGAAGATGCCTTCTCTGTAATGTAGGCTTTACCTTTTTGGAGAAAATGATCTGCCATATCTACATCACTCCACTTAGCACGCGCTCCCCCTTTCATAAATCCAATACGGGGAATCCCATTAACAATACTATTGTTGTGCCCATGATGCCACTTCATTGTAAGCAATTCAGGATTAGATAGCCCTGTGGGCTCTCCTTCGAAATTCTTATCATAATCAACTTGAATAGGATCATTCGGGTCTAGATTAACAACCCAACCATTTTCAATGTAGACTGTAGGAACTCTATCTTGTGTAGCAGCTAAAATATGTGAAAACTCAAATCCCACATGATTGGGGTTGGGGGTAATTTCTTGATTCCAATCCACAAAACCCGTCCCCAATCCAAGATGCCACTTTCCAATCACAGCAGTTTCATAACCCTGAGCCTTGAGCATTTTTGGCAAAGTCATCTGGGCTGTATCAATGATTAAAGGGGCTGTACCGGGAAGAATTTTAGCTTGTTGATTTCTCCATGGATAGGTACCAGTCAGCAATGCATAGCGGCTAGGAGTGCAAGTAGCTGAGGAGGCATATCCATTTGTAAACCTCAATCCTCCGTTGGCTAAAACATCCATATTGGGTGTCCTAAGTGTACCAGATTGATAGGCACTAACATCCCCATAGCCGAGATCGTCAAGGTAAATCAAGACAATGTTTGGATTTTTTTTGTCAGATTTTTGCTGCGCAGGAGCGAGTATACTGATAAGAGAAAGAAAACCAATAGCAGCTAACCTGCTTTTACTTAGCCATAAAAACATAAATACAGTGAGTTATTTTGGAAAGGATTTACCAATTTGAAAAATTAGTCATCCAAATCCAATACCGTATCCCAAAGTACCAGCCCATTGGCAGGCGCCGTAGGTACTGGATCCCAGCTACTTTCGGGATCTTCTAAGCGTTCCTGAATTTGATCAGCATTCCAGTTCCAAATGGCATACACCATCTTGCGTACCTGATGGTGCAAAAAACCCTGGCCCACTACCTCTACTACGAATACTTGTGTAGGAGTATAAAGTGAGTTCATCTCATTCAACTCAAACACGCGTACTGCCTCTACGCACCTTTCATAGGATAATTTGGTGGCCGATGGCTGGCAAAAAGCTTTGAAATTGTGGCGCCCCACAAACAAGCTACCTAATTCTAGCATTTGATTTAGGGAGTTGGAAAAGGGAACAGCAGAGACGAAGGAAGAAGCGAAGGGATGAAAATTTTGAAGAGATGCGAAAAAATAGCGGTAGGTTTTCTGACGGACAGACTGGATTAAGTTGTAGTCTCGAGCAATGGGCTGGACGCCTTCCAGACGAATCTCGCCACCAAGGTGTGTATTGATAGTTTCTAGAAGGGCCTCAAAATCAATTTGCTCTACCGTAAATAGCTGTACAAAGCCTTTTCTACAACTTACCCCTGAATCAGTGCGACTCGATCCAATTAATCGAAAATCTTCGTGCCCCAAAACATAGCGTAGGACCCGCTCCAACTTCCCCTCCACCGTAGGCTGCTGAGGCTGTTTAGCCCATCCTTTAAAACGAGTTCCCAAGTAAGCAATAGAAAAGAGATATGTAAAGGGACGTGAACGCATTTTTAAAACTCAGAATCGAAAGATCGTCAGAAATAGGAAAATATACGCACAATCCCAAAGCACAGTTTTGTTTAACTAATACTCCTTTAATAAAAAAATAAAACCACCCCATAATGAGGTGGTTAAATCAATTACAGGGAAGTTATTATTCCAAAATTTTTGCTGCTAGCCAGTCTCCCAGATCGGAGGTTTTGTAGGCTTTCCCTCCTTCAGCAATGTCTTCGGTGACAATTCCTTCAGCCAAAGATTGATTGACTACGTCGCTGATTAATTTGGCTTCAGTTGTCAATCCAAATGCATAATCGAATAGCATGGAAGCAGATAGAATAGTCCCCAGTGGATTGGCAATATCCTTTCCAGCCGCTTGAGGATAAGAACCATGAATCGGCTCGAATAGCTTCACCTTGGCACCTAAAGAGGCCGAAGGCATCAAGCCCATCGAACCAGAAATCACTGAGGCCTCATCGGTTAAAATATCTCCAAAGAGATTTTCAGTAATCAACACGTCGTATGCCTTGGGCCATTGAATCAATCGCATGGCTACTGCATCCACAAATTCATACTCTACTTTTACATCAGGATATTCAGAAGCTAATTCTTGAACAGTTTCTCTCCACAATCTGGATGTAGCCATCACGTTTGCTTTGTCCACGCAGGTCAGCAGTTTTCTCCGCTTTTGAGCAGCTTCGAAACCCATTCTAGCCAAGCGTACAATCTCCTCCTTGCTGTAAACATTGGTATCAAAAGCTTTTGTTCCTTGCTCGTTTCTTCCTCTTGGCTCACCAAAATAGATGCCTCCCGTCAGTTCCCTAAAAAAAACTAGATCTACTCCATCCACTCGATCCAATTTGAGTGGGGATTTGTGTACTAGAGAAGGAAAAGTAAAGGTCGGTCGAACATTAGCGAAGAGTCCTAATTTTTGTCGCATGCGAAGTAGGCCTTGCTCAGGACGTACCTTGGCCTTAGGGTCGTTGTCGTATTTGGGATCCCCAATTGCACCAAAAAGGACTGCATCTGATGCCACACAAATTTCGTGGGTAGCATCTGGATAGGGATCGCCTGTAGCATCAATTGCACATGCACCCACCAAGCCCTCTTGAAAGGTAATTTGATGGTTAAACTTTTTTCCAATTGCCTCAACCACTTTTACGGCCTGAGCAATTACTTCTGGCCCAATGCCATCGCCTGGCAGGAGCGCTATTTTCATTTCCATAGTATGAAATTAAGGATGTATTTCCATTGCATGATTGTCCATGATATTCAACATTTTTTCCGTAGCCATCATGGCTGCTACGGTTTGGTCTGGATCCAAACCTTTGGTTTTGAATCGTCTTCCATACTCCCAAGTAATCACCGTCTCCACCAAAGCATCCGTCTTCCCTCCTGGGGGAATGGTCACGTGGTAATCTACTAGTTTGGGTAAGTCCTTTTTTAGGGAGGTATAAATCTTATTCAACGCTTTCATGAATGAATCGTACTGCCCATCGCCAGTGGCTGTGGCCTCATGAAAGCTATTATGTACCTTTAATCGTAACTGTACCGAAGGCCTAAATCCTTTGGAATGAGTCATTTGATATCCATCGATACTGATATTTTTTGCAAATGAATTATTTTGCAACACATCTGAAATGATGTAGGGCAAGTCTTCTGTCGTTACTCGCTCTTTTTTATCACCCAATTCAATAATCCGCTGCGTCACACGAGCTAGTTCATCCGGCTCCAGGGATATACCTAAAGTCTCTAAATTCTTTGAAATATTAGCTTTTCCAGAGGTTTTACCTAGTGCATATTTTCGTTCTCTACCAAAGCGCTCTGGAAGCAATTGATTGAAGTACAAACTCTTTTTTTGATCTCCATCGGCATGGATACCTGCTGTTTGAGTAAATACATTTTCACCCACGACGGGTTTGTTGGCAGGAATGTATTGCCCTGAAAATTGCTCCACCAACTTAGACACGCGAAAGATCTTTTGTTCCTGCACGCCGATTTCCAAATCTGTAAAATCCTTAATCACTGCTACGACCGATTCTAAAGGGGCATTTCCTGCTCGTTCCCCTAGCCCATTTATTGTACTATGAATGCCTGATACCCCTTGAAGTACGGCTTCAAGAACATTGGCTATCGCTAGATCGTAATCGTTGTGCCCGTGAAAATCAAATTGCAAGTCAGGGAATTTGGAGATAACCTCACCCAAAAAACTACGCACTTCCAAGGGGGAAAGAATCCCTAATGTATCCGGAAGCATTACTCGTTGGATCGGTTGCTCGGCAAGCATTTCTATTAAGCTTAACGTGTAATTTGGGGAATTACGCATTCCATTGGACCAGTCTTCCAGGTAGACATTGACCTGAAGGCCTTTTGCTCTTGCATAGGAAATGCTTTCACGAATTTCGGAAAAATGCTCCTCAGGAGTTTTCTTCAGTTGGTGTACCAAGTGATTGAGTGAGCCTTTGGTAAGTAAGTTGAGCACTCGAGCACCTGCCTCCACTATCCAGTCTACCGAAATGGGGGTATCCACAAATCCAAGGACCTCTACTCGATCAAGGCATCCTTTCTGAGCAGCCCATTGGGTAATCCGTTGTACTCCTTCCAATTCACCAGGGGAAACTCGTGCAGAAGCTACCTCAATTCGATCAACCTTTAATTCTTCTATTAGTGCTTTGGCAAGGTGAAGCTTTTCTGATGGCAAAAATGACACCCCTGAGGTCTGCTCACCATCCCTCAAGGTAGTATCCATTAGTTCCAATCTTCTTGCCTCCATGCTAAATAACTTACCTTTTGCTGGCAAAAGCCTCTATTTCTGGAGCAATATTGATGAGGTAATCGATGTCATCAAAACCATGTTGCATGTTATCCTTTTTGTATTCGTTGATATCGAAGGATTCGGCATCCCCTGTAGCGAGTAGGGTGATGGTTTGCTGAGGCAAATTCACTTCTACTACAGTTTGGGGGTCTGCTGCTATTGCGGAAAACAATTTCTCTGCAAAGTCTGGGGTGACCGTCACTGGGAGCACGCCAATGTTCAGGCAGTTATTTTTAAATATATCAGCAAAAAAACTGGACACCACACAACGAAATCCATAGTCGTACAAGGCCCAAACAGCATGTTCTCGACTCGAGCCAGAGCCGAAATTTTTTCCAGCTACCAAAATTTTCCCATTGTAGGTAGGATCATTAAGAACGAAATCAGATTTTGGAGTACCTGCAGCGTCGTATCGCCAATCACGAAACAAGTTGTCACCAAATCCTTCCCGCTCTGTGGCTTTCAAAAAGCGCGCAGGAATAATTTGATCCGTATCCACATTCTCTGTAGGAAGTGGTACTGTTGTACTTTTAAGTATGGTAAATTTATCGTAAGCCATGATTTATTCATTCAAAGGTTAAATTTAGACTGCTAGGTGATTCCCCCGCATTCCTTATTTCATACTTCCCAATTTGTCTTGTCAATTCCCAAATACTTCTCTTGGATCCGTAATTCGGCCAGTAATCGCTACCGCCGCTACGGTCAAGGGAGAGGCAAGCAGGGTACGTGCTCCAGGACCTTGACGCCCTTCAAAATTCCTATTAGAGGTGGAGACTGCATATTTGCCAGCAGGAATCTTGTCGTCGTTCATGGCAAGACATGCAGAGCAGCCTGGTTGACGAAGTTCAAAACCCGCTTCTTCCAAAATAGCTACTAACCCTTCTGCTTGTGCTTGTTTTTCTACTTCGCGAGAACCTGGAACTATCCAAGCAGTGATGGAATCTGCTTTTTTATGTCCTTTTACAAATTGAGCCACAGCGCGGATATCTTCGATTCTTCCGTTGGTGCAAGAGCCTACAAAAACATAGTCTACTGATTTTCCTAGAATTGGTTCTCCAGGTGCAAAACCCATGTAGTCTAACGATTTGAGGTAGGAAGTTTTGTTGGAACCTTCCATCCCTTGGGTACTTGGAATATTCCCATTTATTTTGATTCCCATCCCTGGATTGGTACCATAGGTAATCATGGGTTCTATGTCTGCCGCTTGAAAGACCAATTCTTTATCAAAAATAGCCCCATCGTCTGTTTTTAAAGTTTTCCAATGTGCCACGGCCTGATCCCACGCTTCCCCTTTTGGAGCATATTCTTTTCCTTTCAAATAGGCAAAGGTCGTTTCGTCTGGGGCAATTAGCCCCCCACGTGCACCCATCTCGATGGACATATTACAAATTGTCATGCGGGCTTCCATAGATAAGCTTTGGATTGCTGAACCTGCATATTCCACAAAGTAGCCTGTGGCTCCTGCGGCAGATATCTTGGAGATGATGTAAAGAATAATGTCTTTGGAGGTAACGCCTTTCCCAAGAGTACCCTCTACAGAAATTCGCATTTTTTTAGCTTTGGACTGCATGATGCATTGGGTAGCGAGGACCATCTCTACCTCGGAAGTTCCAATTCCAAAGGCAATTGCGCCAAATGCACCGTGGGTAGAGGTATGGGAATCCCCACAAACAATCGTCATTCCGGGCTGAGTTACTCCCAGCTCTGGACCAATCACATGGACGATTCCATGGTGTGCCGAGCCCAAGTCATGCAATTCTATACCGTATTTCGCACAATTCTGTCTAAGCTTTTCCACTTGCATTCGGGAAAGCTTGTCTTTGATGGTTTGGTCCTGATCAACTGTTGGCACATTATGATCCGGAGTGGCGATAGTACGATGAGGATATTTCACCCCAATCCCTCTTTTTTCCAAATTGAGAAAGGCAACTGGAGAGGTCACTTCGTGGATGAAATGCTTGTCGATGAAAAATACATCAGGACCAGCGGGCACGGATTTAACTACGTGTGCATCCCAAATTTTATCAAATAAGGTAGTCTTTTCCATAATTAGGCAGTCGCAAATTCTTTGACTGGAATTTTGTTAAGTGCATCTACAAATGCTTGTGCAGAAGCGAGTACAATGTCTTGGTTGGAGGCAAAGCCATAGTAGGGTTTGTCAGACTTAATGAGACGCATATGTACTTTGGCCACATCGTCACTTCCTTGGGTGATCGCTTGGATAAGAAACTCCTCTAGCTCCACTTGAGGCTTTACAATAGATTCTATAGCCTTGAGAACGGCATCCACTGGCCCTACGCCAGTAGAAGTGGCCATATGAAGTGAATTACCTACTTTGAGAGTTACTTGAGCTGTTGCTTCGCCCTCCGAGGAGTAGTGGACCTGGTCCAACTCAATAAAGTTAGATTCGTCGATGAATTTACCTACCAGTTCCAAGAGATCTTTTCTGCCGATATCCCGCTTGGAATCTGCAAGCACTAAAAATGCTTCGTATACTTCTCGTAAGGCTTCTCCTTCTAGCTCCACCCCTAAGGCATCCAGGTGATGTTTGAGTGCTGCTCTTCCAGAACGTGCGGTCAGGACAATGGTAGATTCTGCAACGCCTACATCCTTGGGATCCATGATCTCGTAATTTTCTCGATGCTTTAGTACCCCATCTTGATGGATACCCGAAGAATGTGCAAATGCATTTCTTCCGACAATCGCCTTGTTGGGTTGCACAGGCATGTTCATCAATTTGGATACCAGGCGGCTGGTATGGTAAATTTTCGGAGTCACAATATCCGTGTACACGGGGATGGATTGATGGCATTTGATTGCCATTACAACCTCTTCCATAGAAGTATTACCGGCACGCTCTCCGATTCCGTTGATGGTCACCTCTACCTGTCTTGCACCTTGTTGTACTCCCGCTACGGTGTTGGCTGTAGCCATACCCAGATCGTTGTGGCAATGGGTAGCAATGATCGCCTTATCAATATTGGGGACCCGGTTTTTCAAGCTAGAAATGATGGCTCCATATTGTTCTGGTAAGCAATAACCCGTAGTATCAGGAATATTGACTACGGTCGCACCTGCTTTGATCACCTCTTCAATAATTTTACACAAAAAATCGGCCTCAGCGCGTCCAGCATCTTCCGCATAAAACTCTACATCTTCTACAAATCGTTTGGCAAACTTAACTGCTGCTACCCCGCGTTGGATAATATCCTCAGGAGTAGTTCGAAGCTTGTATTGAATATGATAAGGTGAAACACCTATTCCTGTATGGATCCGGCCTTTCTTGGCATATTGAAGTGCCGCTCCGGCTACTTCAATATCCTTTTCTACTGCACGCGACAGGGCACAAATGATTGGATTAGAAACGGCTTTTGATATTTCCACCACCGAGGAAAAATCTCCTGGGCTAGAAATTGGAAAACCAGCCTCAATGATATCCACACCTAGTTCTTCCAGCGCCTTTGCGACAATGATTTTTTCTTGGGTGTTGAGTTGACATCCTGGCACTTGCTCTCCATCTCGAAGGGTGGTATCAAAAATCCATAGCTTTTCACTCATTACCTTTGGGGTTTGGGTACATTAATTATTTTCTGGTCTCAACTTGCGTACTACTGCACCTGCTTGCCACATTTCAGAATCACGAAGTTGTGCCAATTCGGCCTCAAGTTTTTCTCTATAATCTGTCTTAGAATTCGAATCAATAGATTTTTGAGCCTCAGCTCCTGATTTTACAGATGCATAAAGCGCTTCAAATACAGGCTTAGTCGCATCTCGGAAAGGCTTCCACCAATCTAAAGCGCCTCGCTGTGCTGTCGTAGAACAATTGGCATACATCCAATCCATTCCATTTTCAGCCACTAGTGGCATCAGAGACTGGGTCAATTCTTCTACGGTCTCATTGAACGCTTCAGAAGGGGTATGTCCATTCGCACGAAGCACCTCGTATTGAGCAGCAAAAATACCTTGAATAGCTCCCATTAGGGTGCCACGCTCTCCAGTCAAATCTGAAGTCACTTCCCGGTAGAAGTCGGTTTCAAACAGGTAACCCGAGCCCACACCAATACCAAGAGCCACTACGCGCTCCTTGGCTCTGCCTGTGCCATCTTGATAAATTGCGTAGGAAGAATTTAGACCTCTCCCCTCCACAAACATTCTTCGTAGAGAGGTACCTGAACCTTTTGGAGCAACCAAGATCACATCCACATCTGCTGGAGGAATAATTCCGGTTTTCTCTTTGTAGGTAATTCCAAATCCGTGGGAGAAATAAAGGGCCTTACCAGGAGTTAAGTGTTTTTTCAAAGTAGGCCACAAAGTAATTTGACCTGCATCTGAAAGCAAAAATTGGAGGATGGTCCCTCGAGCACAGGCTTCTTCAATTTCAAACAGTGTTTCACCTGGTACCCAACCATCAGCAATGGCTTTATCCCAAGTTTTGGAGCCGCTTCGCTGCCCTACAATTACCTTAAAGCCGTTGTCTCGAAGATTAAGCGCTTGGCCTGGGCCTTGCACCCCGTATCCAATAACTGCAATCACCTCGTCTTTTAAGACTTCTCTTGCTTTTTCTAGAGGAAATTCCTCCCTAGTTACTACGTTTTCTTCAACGTTTCCAAATTTCAATTTCATAATAAAAGATGTTAAGAATAGATTTTTAGGTTGAGTTTAGTTCACAAATGAATCGATGGTCAACATGCGTTTAGCAACTGCTACCCTGCCAGAACGAGCAAACTCTAGGATACCGTAGTCTTTGAGAAGCTCCAAAAGTTCTCTAGTTTTTTCTTTATGACCGGTTAATTCCAAGACTACAAAGTCTTGTTCTGCAGCAATTATCTTGGCGTGATGTTCTCGTATAATTTTCTCCAACCCTCCATCGAGACGAGAAACTGGAAGTTTGTAAAGAGCCAGTTCTTGGTAAACTACTCCAGAATCTTCGTGGTGAAAGGCTTTGATGACATCGATTATTTTTTCGATCTGATTGACTAATTGAATGACCGTTTCTTCGTTAACTGTCACTTCAATGGTAATGCGGTGTACTCCCGGAATTCGACTTTCCGATGCAGTGAGCGCATCGATGTTGATCCCTCTTCGTGTAAAAATAATGGTAATCCGGTTAAGTAACCCGATAAAATTTTCTGTAATGACAAATATGGTGTAGCGTTTCATAGGGTCAATTTAGTGTAGTCGAACTTCTTCTACGGAGCATCCAGTAGCTATCATAGGAAAGACATTGTCTTCTTTCTCAACTACCACTTCGAGAAAATAAGGGCCATCGTGAATCAGCATGTCTTCAATGGCTTCTTGAAGATCGCTCCGCTCTCCCACCTTTTGGGCTTTGATCCCATATGCTTCCGCAAGCTTGATGAAATCAGGATTGTCTAATTCAGTAAAGGAATAGCGTTTATCAAAAAACATTTGTTGCCATTGGCGTACCATTCCCAAATAATTGTTGTTGAGTAAAACAATTTTAACAGGAGCTTTGGTTTGCATGATGGTCCCCAATTCTTGAATGGTCATTTGAATTCCCCCATCTCCCACTACACAAATCACTTGACGTGAATAGTCATGAAGTTGGGCTCCAAGTGCCGCAGGCAGGGCAAAACCCATGGTTCCAAGACCACCAGAGGTCACCTGGGTCCGTGTTTTTTTATAATTAAAGTACCTCCACGCAATCATTTGATGCTGTCCTACATCGGTAACCAAGACTGCATCGTCTGCTTTGTATCGATTGATATGGTGAATTACCTCTCCCATAGTCAGGCCTGCTTTGGTAGGAGTTAGGTCGTATTGGACCACTGCCTCTTTTTCTTGAAGCTCTAAAGCACGAAATTTAGCCATCCAATCTGGATAGGTCTTCGCAGAAATTACTGCTGTTAATTGGGTAAGGCTATCTTTACAATCTCCCAATACTGCGACTGTAGCTTTGACATTTTTATTTATTTCAGCAGGATCGAGCTCTAAGTGGATGATTTTGGCTTGCTTGGCATAACGCGAAAGGTCTCCCGTTACTCGGTCGTCGAAGCGCATTCCCACAGCAATCAAAACATCGCATTGGTTGGTCAGCAAATTGGGAGCATAGTTGCCATGCATGCCTAACTTTCCCACATAGCTAGGGTGATCTTCAGAAAGCGCACCTGAGCCCAATAAAGTAGATGCAGCAGGAATACCTGATTTATCTAAGAAAGCTTTGAAGGCCCCTTCTGCTTTTCCTAATATCACCCCTTGACCAAACAATACATAAGGGCGGCTTGCACCGTTTATCAGTGCTGCTGCTTCCTGCAGGGCTGTTTCAGAAATAGGCCTTTTGGTCACATAAGACCTAAATTCCTGGCAGGGCTTGTAATTAAACTCCCCAAAATCTACTTGTGCATTTTTGGTAATGTCAATGAGTACTGCCCCCGGTCTACCAGAGCGTGCGATAAAAAATCCCTTGGCAATTGCAGGAGCAATATCTTCTACATGCCTTACCTGAATATTCCATTTGGTAGCCGGCATAGAAATTCCCATCATATCTGTTTCTTGGAAGGCATCTGTACCCAGCAAATGTGCTGCAACTTGTCCAGTAATACATACCAATGGGGTACTATCAATCTGTGCATCTGCTAATCCAGTGATCAAATTTGTTGCTCCAGGACCAGAAGTAGCCAAGCAAACCCCTACCTTACCTGAAGTACGCGCATACCCTTGTGCAGCATGAATGGCTCCTTGTTCATGGCGCGTAAGCACATGTTTGATTTGATCATGATAGTCGTAAAGCGCATCGTAAACAGGCATAATTGCACCGCCTGGATACCCAAAAATTAACTCCGCCTGTTCGGCTATCAGCGAACGAACGACAATATCTGCACCTCTCATTTTAGTTTCCATGGAATTAAAATTTATCGGTAACACATCCTTCTGAGGCAGTAGCCACTAATCGATTGTATTTTTTAAGAGTTCCTTGCAACCCTTCAATGGTCTTGGGAGTCCAAGTGGATTTTCGTGCTGCAAATTCCTCTTTGGAGACAGCCACATGCAGCCCTTGGCTATCTGTATCTATGGTAATGATATCACCATCCACAAGCAAACCAATAGGTCCACCACACCAAGCTTCTGGGGTCACATGGCCTACCACAAACCCGTGAGTACCTCCCGAAAAGCGACCATCTGTAATGAGGGCAACATCTGCGCCTAGTCCAGCCCCAATAATCATGGAGGTTGGTTTGAGCATCTCAGGCATTCCTGGGGCTCCTTTTGGACCTACATTTCGGATAACGACCACATCCCCGGCTTTGACCTGATGGTCACGAATAGCATTGTTGGCATCCAACTCAGAATCAAATACTCGTGCTGGTCCAGTAAAAAGCCTTCCTTCCTTGCCTGTAATTTTAGCTACCGCTCCTTCGGGAGCTAAGTTGCCTTCTAGAATACATAGGTGACCGGTATTTTTGATTGGTGTCTCTACCGGATGGATCACATTTACTTTGGAGGGAACAAGCGCCTCTACATTTTCCAAATTTTCAGCTATGGTCTTTCCCGTTACAGTGATACAATCTCCATGAAGGTATCCTTTTTCTAAAAAGTATTTCATGAAAGCTGGAAGACCTCCCTGCTCGTGCAAGTCTTCCATTAGAAATTTACCTGAAGGCTTAAAGTCTCCGACCATCGGGGTCTTTCCATTGAGCTCTCTAAAATCTTGAAGGGTAAATGGTACTCCCGCTGTCCGAGCAATCGCCAAGAGATGGAGCACTGCATTGGTGCTACCTCCCAGGGCAATTGCTACTCGAACTGCATTTTCAATGCTTTTTCGAGTAACGATGTCCTTAGGTTTCAAATCCATCTCCAACAAAATTCGTAGGTAATGATTTACTTCCCGGCATTCCCGTAGTTTTTCTGGGGAATTAGCTGGATTGGAAGCTGAATAGGGCAAGGACATGCCTAAAGCCTCAATGGCTGAAGACATCGTGTTGGCAGTATACATCCCCCCGCAGGCTCCCGCACCAGGACACGCATTTCTGATCACTCCATCGTAATCCTCTGGGGTAATGGTTCCTTGAATTTTTTTACCAAATGCCTCAAACGCAGAAACGATATTCAATTTTTCTCCCTTATAAATCCCAGAGGCAATCGTACCCCCATAGACCATGATGCTGGGGCGATTGATTCGAAGCATGCCAATGATGGCACCAGGCATATTTTTATCACATCCAGCTACGGCTACACACCCATCGAAAGAATGTCCCAGTACAAAGGATTCAATGGAGTCTGCGATTATTTCGCGTGAAACAAGGGAGTAGCGCATCCCCAAAGTCCCCATGGAAGTGCCATCAGAAATTCCTATTGTGTTAAATACCAACCCGGTCAGCTCTTCTTCTTGGGAGGATGCTTTGATATGCGCAGCAAAGTCATTGAGGTGCATATTGCAGGGATTACTTTCGTAACCGCAACTAGCAATCCCAATAAATGGCTGCTTCATTTTTTTATCTGACATGCCTGTGGCATACAACATCGCCATTCCTGCAGGATGTTCTGGGTTATCACTTATTTCCCAACTGTGCTTTTTAAGTGGATTTTGGGCCATTGTCGTTTAAATAAAAAAAGTGCCTCTGTAATTGGAGGCACTTTATAAGGTATAGGAATATCGCTATAAACTTGTGCCTCACTTGGAAATTAAAAGGAGAATGCTAAATCGCAGGGGAAGCAACAAGGTGTAAATCATGAGCTAGTGGAATGAGGTCACAGGATTGAATCACTATGCAATACTAATTATCTGAAGCGAGACTTACAATATTTAATTCTTCTTGGAATGGCAGGTTCAGTGTTAAAAATTGGGTAAATTCTATATTTACAGACTTTAATTTTGAAATTAAACCACCCGCAAATTTTAATCTTTAAAATTCGCCTAATTCACGAACTTTATCAAAATATTCTACTGATTTTTATTTTTTTCAATTTTTTTGAATTCTAATCGCATTTCCAATAATGGACAGAAGAAAAAGTCAGATAAATGGCAACAAAAAGAGTGATTGATTGGTGTTTTTAAAAAATCAATACACACTAATTCTATCCTCTTTTCCCTTACTTTTGTTGAAACTGTTGCCCATGATTACTTTTCCCAACGCCAAAATCAACCTCGGACTTCACATCCTCAAAAAGCGGAAAGATGGCTACCACGATTTGGAGTCCTGCATGGTCCCTATTCCTATTTGCGATGCATTAGAAATGATTGTGGGCAAAAACTCCACTTGGACTGCTACTGGATTACCTGTTCCAGGAGACCCCAAAGACAACTTGATTTTGAAAGCAGAAAAGCTACTTAAAAAAGATTTTCAGGGGTTACCCAGTTTACAAATCCACCTACACAAACACATCCCTATGGGAGCAGGACTGGGAGGAGGGTCGGCCGACGGCGCATTTGCACTCAAGCTGATGAATAACCTTTTTGATTTACACTTGGATGATTTCTTTTTAGAGGAATATGCCGCAGAATTGGGAAGCGATTGTCCTTTTTTTATTGAAAATACGCCTAAAATCATTCGTGGGAGAGGTGAAATTCTTGAGCCAATTTCACTATCCCTTCGAGGGTCTTACCTCGTATTGATTCATCCAGGAATACATGTGGGCACCAAGGAAGCCTATGCGGGGGTGATCCCAAAGGCTCCTGAAACCAAGCTTGAGACTATTTTGGCAGATCGTAGCCGTTGGAAAGAAGAATTGATCAACGACTTCGAACCATCTGTCTTTCTTGCCCATCCGGAGTTGGCAATCATAAAATCCAATCTCTACCAAGCTGGGGCCTTCTACGCCTCCATGTCTGGATCTGGATCTAGTATTTTCGGATTGTTTGATCAAAAACCCATACTTCCCAACTGGCCCTCCACTTATTTTATTTTTGAAGCAAGCTTGTAAGTGGGTGCAACCCATCCTTGTGTCTCAGTTGAAGATCCAAGTTGCACGTTAGTTTAGTAGACCAATTTTCTTTTTTTATTCCAAAAGTTGAGGATGGGATACATCAGGACAGAAATAAGAATAATCCCCGTTCCCAAGTAAAATTGGTCGGTCATTTTTTCTTTTTCCCCAAAAATCACTACCGCCAGAATAATCCCATACACGGGCTCCAAATTAATGGTCAAATTTATGGAAAATACAGGCAAGCGCTTCATCAACTCTACGGAAACAGAAAACGCATATACCGTACAAACCCCTGCTAAAATGAGGAGCCAAAACCAGTCATCCCCTTTCCAAGCCCATTGAATTGTGCTTTCATTGAAGTAGGCATAAATGGGAAGAAATGCCAATGCAACCAAACTAGCAGCCCCCATCTCGTACAACGTGATTTGATACGGGTTGTGTCTTTGAGTCAGGCGCCCATTGAGCACGGAAAATAAGGCTGACAAAAATGCAGACCCCACAGCCATCACTAGCCCCAATACATAGCCAGATTCAAACTGAAAAATCACTACCAAACCAGAAATTACCAAGAGTCCTAAAGCAACTTCATAGAGTTTAACTGCCTTTTTATTGACCAAGGGATCAATAAAGGCCGTCCATAGCGAGGTAGTAGCCATACCAGCCAAGCACACCGAAGCGGTCGAAACTTTTGCAGACCAAAAAAATAAGATCCAGTGGAGGGAAATTAAAACCCCAACACCTATAATTTGGAGTACTTCTTTGGGGGCAATAACCAAAGGTACTTTCTTCGCGACCATTATTAAAGTAACGCCTGCTGTAGCCAACAAGGTTCGGTAAAAAACCAGTTCCAAAGAAGGCAAACTTATTAGCAATCCAAGGATAGCTGTCCCTCCCCAAATCAACACAATAAAATGAAGTAGCAAATAATCTTTTGCAGCAGTAGTAGAAATCATCTAGGGACTGTTTTGTACAAAATTAATCCCGTAGTGGCAAAAAGTAAGTTGGGAATCCAAACAGCAAGAACTGGGAAAGTGGTGCCTGCCTCTGCAAAGGTGCGTGATAAAATAAATAAAAGTATGTAAACAAATGCTAAGAAGAACCCCATTGCAATTTGAAATCCAGAGCCTCCTCTCGTTTTACGAGCCGACATGATCACCCCTATAAAGGTGAGAATAATGGAGGCAAATGGAGACATGTACCGAACTATCCGCTCGATGCGATAATAGCTCACATTGTCAGCGCCACGCTCTTCGAGCAGGGTGATTTGCTGGCTCAATTCTGGCAACTTCAATGTCTCGTGGTGATTTGCGGGCAATTCAAAATCTGTAGGCGTGATGGAAAGCACGGTATCCATCTCACTTCCCGTAAAATAGTCCTCTCCTTTATCTTTCAAGATGCGAAGTCTCCAATTCTCAAGCCTCCATACATTTTTGGTGGTATCCCATTGAATTAAGTCAGAAGAAAGCTTGGATATCAGCCTTCCATCCCGAATTTCTTCCAATGTAAAACTGTAGCCTGTATAACTCGTTTTGTAAAATCTGCTGATGTAGGCGTATGCATTAGGGCCCACTTTGATGTGGATATTGGGATCGGTTGAAGCTGACCCCTTTTCTAAGTATTGCATTTTAAATTTAGCTACACCTGCAGTAGCAGAAGGCAAAATCCATCCATTCAATACAAAACTGGTGGCTCCAATGAGCACTGCAGCAAAAAGAAAGGGACGAAGCAAACGTATAAAACTGATGCCTGAACTTAAAATTGCAACGATTTCTGTTCGGCCAGCCATCTTGGAAGTGATGAAGATGACGGAAATAAACACGGTAATTGGAGTCAAAAGATTGTTTAAATACAATCCATAATTCCCCATATAAGCCAGAATATCCAAGGTAGGGACTTGATTCCTAATGTAGGTGTCGTTTTTTTCAGTAAAATCAAGCACAAGGACCACCAAAATAAGAAGCACTACTACAAAAAAGTAGGTCTTTAAAAATTCCTTGATGATTAACCGATCTAAAATCTTCATTTCACAATCGAGTGCTTACTTTTTTGACCATCATTGATTTCCAATTCGCAAAATCTCCTTTCTGAATATGTGCCCTCGCCTCTCCAACAAGCCAAAGGTAAAAAGATAGGTTGTGTATACTTGCAATTTGCGCTGCCAAAATCTCTTTGGAAACGGTTAAATGTCTCAAATATGCTTTGGAATACCCAGTACTGACTTCGTTGGTAAGGGCAGGATCTAAGGCACTAAAATCATCTTTCCATTTTTCATTACGGATATTAATAATTCCTTCTGAAGTAAATAACATTCCATTTCGCGCATTTCTAGTGGGCATCACGCAATCAAATAAGTCTACTCCAAGAGCGATACACTCCAAAATATTTGCGGGCGTACCCACTCCCATTAAGTACCGAGGTTTGTCTTCTGGTAAAATGGCAGTCACCAATTCGGTCATTTCATACATGAGTTCGGCTGGCTCCCCCACAGAAAGTCCTCCAATAGCATTTCCTTCTCGATCTTGCTTGGCAATAAATTCTGCACTTTGAATACGTAACTCTTTGTACACCGAACCTTGAACAATAGGAAAAAGGCTTTGGCTGTACCCGTACTTCCCTTCGGTAGCATCAAAACGGTCCTGACAGCGAATTAGCCAACGATGGGTCATCTCCATAGATTGCCTTGCATAGGAATAATCACAGGGGTAAGGAGTACACTCATCAAAAGCCATGACGATATCTGCGCCAATACTTCGCTGAATATCCATCACATTTTCGGGAGCAAAAAAATGTTTAGAACCATCAATATGCGATTTGAAAGTGACTCCTTCTTCGTTGATTTTTCGAGTCCCGGCAAGAGAAAAAACCTGGTATCCTCCTGAATCGGTCAACATGGGTCGGTCCCAACCGATAAATTGATGGAGGCCGCCCACTTTTTCCAAGATCTCCAAACCAGGCCTTAGGTAGAGATGGTAGGTATTTCCTAGTATAATTTGCGCTTTGATATCTTGCTTTAGCTCACGCTGATGAACTGCCTTTACTGTTCCTGCTGTTCCTACCGGCATAAAAATAGGCGTCTGTATGATGCCATGATCAGTTTCTAGGGTACCAGTTCGGGCTTGGGATTGGCTATCTTTTTTTTCTAAAACAAATTTCATGGAAGGGAAAATATAAGCAATTGGAACTGCCTTTATTACACTAGCTTTGTTGCACAAAAATATCCACTTATTCTTAAATGACTTGCTGAAATTGATTTTATATTTGCTCAGCAAAATTGACCTATGGGCCTGTTTTTATTGTGGTTTTTCTTTGGAATCGGATTCCTTATTCAATTGGGGTATCTGTTATTCATTTTTTCTAGAACAGCTTGGCCAATAAAAGAGCCTACTAATTCCAGTATTCAGTATCCGGAAGAAGGGGTGACCATTTTAGTCACTGCGAGAAATAAATTTAAGTTACTTAAAGTACTCATCCCCAAGCTATTTGAGCAAGACTACCCCAAGTTTGAAGTCATGGTTGTCAATGACCAAAGTACAGATCGTACCAAACGCCTTCTGGAAGAGCTGATGGCTCAATATCCTAAACTACGCTCGGTGACCCTTACCTATACACCAAAGCACGTCACTGCAAAAAAATTTGCAATTACCTTGGGAATTAAGGTGGCAAAAAATGACGTTATTTTATTAACAGAGGCAGATTGTATTCCTCAATCCAACCAATGGCTGCGTAAAATGACTGCTCCAATCCGGGAAGAAGGAAAAATATTTTCAATTGGATTTGCTGGAGTACAAGAAGACGGGAACTATTTAAATTCATGGATTCAGTTCGAAACAATTTTGAGGGCACTATTCACCTTTTCCTTTGGATTATGGAAATCACCATTCACTGGAACTGGGAAAAATTTGAGTTATCGCAAAAGCTTTTTTATGGAGAAAAAAGGCTTTAGAGGGTTTTGGGATCATAAAGGCGGAGAGGATTCCTTATGGATCAACACTCATGCTACGGGAGCAAATAGCAAAGTGGTGATTAACCCAGAGGCAATCACGGTTGCAAACCCAGCGGCCACTTGGAAGGAATATATTGCTCAGGAAAAGCATCTTTTACATTCTGAAAAATTTTTTACAGTAGAAGATAAGCGAAAAATGGGCAGTTATGGCATTTCTCATGCCTTGTACTGGATCGGAGGATTAGGTTTGTTAATTTATTTTGGAATTGACTTACAATGGGAACATTTTTTGATTGTTTTGGGTAGTATAGGTATCCGATCACTTTTACTGCTGCTACTCTTTCAGGGTGCGTCAAAAAATATCCAAGGAATTATTCCAAAAATGAAGGTGTTAACGAATGATTTCTTGTATTTAGGGTACTTTTGGGTTCTTGGATCTATTTCCTATCAGGCAAAAACCAACAAATGAACGGTAACGAACGTGAATTTTCATCCAAGGCGCTCGAAGATTTTGAATTAATTGACCGCGCTGTGCAAGGTAGGGATCAAGCAGCCTATGCTACCTTGATGAAAAGGTACAAGAAAGCTGTTTATTTTATGATTTTAAAAATGATCCGAGATGCAGATGATGCGGATGACCTCACTATGGAGGCGTTTGCAAAAGCCTTCCGAAACTTGGATCGATTCAAAAAAGAGTACACTTTTTCTACCTGGCTTTTCCGGATTGCTACCAACAATGCCATCGACTTTATCCGAAAGAAAAAGCTTAAAACCATGAGCTTGAACAATTCCTTTTCCGATGACAATGGCAATGCGGTGACCATGGATGTAGCTGACAAAGATGATAATCCTCAGGACGAGTTTATCAAGTCTCAACGCATGGAGATGGTACGCCTTTTCGTAGATAAGCTCCCTGCCAAATACCGTACACTAGTTAAACTTCGCTATTTTGACGAGCTTTCCTACGAGGAGATCGCCCAAGAGCTTGACAAACCATTAGGAACTGTGAAAGCGCAATTGCATCGTTCCCGTGAATTGCTCTATGAAATTGCTGCTGGAAAAGAAAACCAAATTTAATGCCCCTTACTAGCGCCTTGATTACTTCCTATTTTCCCGGACTTAGCCCCAAACAGCTGCAGCAGTTTGAGCAACTGGAAGAGCTGTATCAAGATTGGAATGCTAAAATCAACGTGATCAGTCGCAAAGACATGGAGCACTTTTACGTGCATCATGTCCTCCACTCGCTAGGAATAGCTAAAGTGATGGAGTTTCAGCCTGGTACCAAAGTTTTGGATATTGGTACGGGAGGCGGATTTCCTGGTATCCCCTTAGCCATCCTTTTTCCAGACAGTCACTTCCATTTGGTGGATTCCATTGGCAAGAAAATTACTGTCGTCAAAGAAGTCGCTAAGGCACTCAAATTGACCAACGTCGAAGCGCAACAGGCGCGTGCAGAAACCTTGGTACGGAAGTATGATTTTGTGGTCAGCCGGGCTGTCACCCGCATGATCCAGTTTTATCCTTGGGTAAAAGGGAAAATCAAAAAAGAGGACATCAATGACTATCCGAACGGCATCCTCTACCTCAAAGGCGGGGATGTGGACGAGGAAATGGAGGAAACAGGGAAGTCCTACGTTTGCTACCACTTGGAAGATTACTTCAAGGAAGAATTTTTTCAGACCAAAAAGGTGATTTACATGCCTTGGGAGGATAAACGATAATTCGAGACAGAAAAAAATCTTCCAGTTTTAAAAAGTCTTTGCGACAATTTCCGTCATTCCATTTTTTGCTTCCCTCTTTAAGCCCTAATTTGAATGCTCATTCTTCGAGTCTCCCATGTACTTAATTTTTGATACAGAAACTACTGGATTACCTAGATCCTACAATGCCCCCATGTCAGATTTGGACAACTGGCCAAGGCTTGTTCAGCTGGCTTGGCAGTTGCATGACGCTCGGGGGAAGCTTCTTTCCAGCAAAAATTACATCATCCGACCAGAGGGATTTACCATTCCTTACAATGCCGAAAAAGTACATGGAATTTCTACTAAGCGTGCTGCAGAAGAAGGCCATCCCCTGCAAGAGATCCTCCAGGTTTTCCGAGAGGATGTAGCACAGGCGAAGTATTTGGTAGGCCATAACATTGGTTTTGATATCCATGTGGTCGGATCAGAGTTTCTTCGGGCAGCCTTGGTCATGCCCTTTGAAGGCAAGCCGGAATTAGATACCAAGGACATTTCAACTAATTATTGTGCGCTCCCTGGAGGAAAAGGAGGCAAGTTCAAATGGCCAACTTTGACCGAGTTGCACCAAAAATTATTTGGGGTAGGATTTGGAGACGCACACGATGCCGCCTACGATGTGGATGCCACCGCCCGTTGTTTCTTTGGGCTAATCAATCAAAAAATCCAGTCCACTGAACCAGGAGTATCTTGGGAAGAGGTGCGGTACGAGGCTCCAGTACTTGGTGAGGCTAATTTTGCCCAGCCCAACCCAAAGCAAGTTCCCACTCCCAAAACGGAAAAAAATAAGACGCCTCAAGCACCTTCTATCAAGGTCACGGATAGCCCTTTTACCCATCTGCACGTACATTCCCAATTTTCCGTATTGCAGGCCACCTCGGAAATTCCATCCCTTGTCGCCAAGGCAAAAGCACTAGGCATGCATGCAATTGCAATGACCGATCACGGCAATATGATGGGTGCATTTCACTTCGTGAAGGAAGCGATGTCCAAAGAGCTTAAACCCATCCTTGGATGCGAGTTTAACCTATGTAGAGACCGAAAAAACAAAGCAGCCAAGGACGATGGCTATCAAACCGTCCTTCTAGCAAAAAATAAGACAGGATACCACAATCTTGCCAAGCTTGCCTCCTATGCAAATACAGAAGGGTTTTATTACGTGCCCCGCATCGATAAGGAGCTCCTTGCCCAGTACAAGGGAGACTTGATTGCCAGCACTGGAGGTATCTGGGGAGAGATCCCCTACCTCATTCTCAATGTGGGTGAAACGCAGGCAGAAGAGGCTTTTGTATGGTGGAAGGAACAGTTTGGAGACGATTTTTACGTAGAACTCAACCGGCACGGCATCCCTGAAGAAGACAAGGTGAATGAAGTGCTCCTTGAATTTGCTCACAAGTATGGCGTAAAGTATTTCGCCGCCAACAACAGCTATTACAACGAGAAAGGCGATGCAAAGGCACACGACATTCTACTATGCGTAAAGGATGGTGAGCTAGTAGAGAAACCTAAAAAATATGTAGGCAAGCGAGGCCGTGAATTTCGATTTGGCTTTCCAAATGATGAATTTTACCTCAAAAGTCCGGAGGAGATGCAACAGCTATTTGCAGATTTGCCGGAGGCGATTCATTGTACTCAGGAGATTGTAGACAAATGTGAAGCCTACAAATTAGCCCGAGAAGTATTGTTGCCAAAATTTGACATCCCAGATGAGTTTAAGCATCCAGAGGACGAAGCAAACGGAGGAAATCGTGGCGAAAATGCGTACCTCCGCTATTTGACTTTTGAGGGAGCTAAAAAACGCTACCCTGAACTCACCTCTGATATCCAAGAACGATTGGATTTCGAATTGAAAACAATCGAAAACACAGGGTATCCCGGGTATTTTTTGATTGTCCAAGACTTTACCCGGGCAGCCCGAGAAATGGGGGTTTCTGTAGGTCCAGGAAGAGGCTCAGCGGCTGGTTCCGCGGTAGCCTATTGTGTAGGAATCACCAACATTGACCCCATCAAATACAACCTCCTATTCGAACGTTTTCTAAATCCAGACCGAGTATCCTTACCCGATATTGATATTGACTTTGATGACGAAGGTCGCCAAGCGGTCATTGACTATGTCATCAACAAGTACGGAAGCAACCAAGTTGCTCAAATTATTACCTACGGTACCATGGCTGCTAAATCTGCCATTCGAGATACTGCACGGGTACTTAACTTACCCTTGGCGGAGGCGGGAAGGTTGGCCAACCTGGTACCTGAAATTAAGTTGAAGACCCTATTTGAATTGGCGAAGAATCGACCTGCCTTATTGGAAAAACTCAAAGGGCAAGGTGAATTGCTACAAAAAGCAGAAGAGCTCATCCGCATCGCACAAGGCATTGATGAATCAGCTAAAACTATCAACCAAGCGACGGTTTTGGAAGGGTCGGTACGAAATACGGGGATCCATGCCTGCGGAGTGATTATCACCCCTTCTGACATCACCAATTTTGTCCCTGTAGCTTTAGCCAAGGATTCAGACATGGTTTGCACCCAATTTGACAATGCTGTAGTGGAATCAGCAGGCCTACTCAAGATGGATTTTTTGGGGTTAAAAACGCTCACTTTGATCAAAGACGCCATCAAAATAGTCAAAGAACGTCACGGAATCCAATTAGACGCGGACGAGCTTCCTATTGACGATGTAAAAACCTATGAACTCTTCCAGCGCGGTGAAACAGTTGGTGTTTTTCAGTACGAAAGCCCGGGAATGCAAAAATACATGCGCGAACTAAAGCCTACTGTTTTTGCAGATTTAATCGCCATGAATGCACTTTACCGACCAGGGCCTCTGGCATACATCCCTTCTTTTATCAAGCGAAAGCATGGTGCAGAACCCATCTCCTACGACCTAGAGGACATGAAAGAATACCTGGAAGAAACCTATGGAATCACCGTTTACCAGGAACAAGTCATGCTGCTTTCTCAAAAGATTGCAGGATTTACCAAGGGGGAAGCCGACGTCCTTCGAAAAGCGATGGGAAAGAAGCAGAAGGATGTATTGGATAAGATGAAACCCAAGTTTGTGGAGCAGGCGGCGGCTAAAGGACACGATCCCAAAAAGCTAGAAAAAATCTGGACTGATTGGGAAGCTTTTGCATCTTATGCCTTCAACAAATCCCACTCTACCTGCTATGCTTGGATTGCCTACCAGACCGCGTACCTCAAAGCGCATTATCCAGCAGAATACATGGCTTCGGTCCTGAGTAATAACATGAACGACATCACGCAGGTAACCTTTTTCATGGAAGAATGTAGACGAATGGGGATATCAGTTCTTGGTCCCGATGTCAACGAATCTAAAAGTGGATTTACCGTGAATTCCAAGGGAGAAATCAGATTTGGAATGGCTGCAATCAAAGGTGCGGGAGCGGGAGCAGTGGAGGAAATCATCAAGGAGCGCATCAGCAATGGCCCTTATTCGACTATTTTTGAGTTTGCCAAACGGGTAAATTCACGTGCGCTAAATAAGAAAACCATGGAGGCATTGGCCATGGCAGGAAGCTTTGATTGCTTTAAAGAACACCACCGTAGGCAATACTTAGAAGCTCCAGAAGGAGACATCAGTTTGATTGAAAAAGCAAGCCGATATGCCCAAAAAATACAGCAAGAGGAAGATAGTGCCCAGGTTAGCCTCTTCGGTGGCAGCTCAGGAACTGCAGCGGTCCCACTGCCATCCGTACCACCTATGGAGCCCTTTTCTCAAATTCAGCAACTGAATATTGAAAAAGAAGTGGTGGGACTCTTTATCTCAGGGCACCCACTAGATGAATACCAATTGGAGATTGACTCCTTTACCAATACTACCCTGACAGCGCTCACTGATTTGGAAGGCCTAAGAGGTAAAAACGAGTTGCGGATGGCTGGCTCAGTAGCTGGCTTTGCCCATAGAACAACCAAAAATGGGAAGCCATTTGGCACGCTCACGGTAGAAGATTATCATGGTTCCTTTACTTTCTTTCTCTTTGGGGAAGATTACGTAAAGTTTAAACAGTACTTCATGACCGGCTGGTTTTTATTTATTTCTGGGTCGGTGGTTCAGAAAAAATGGGGAAATGAAAATGAGTTAGAATTTAAAATCAATGCCATCTCCTTATTAAGTGAGATTCGTGGTCGCCTAATTAAAGGGCTCAAGGTAAATATCAATTTGAATGACTTGACGTACGAACTGATGGAAAAATTAGAAACTTTAACCTCCAAGTACAAGGGTGAAGCCAAGTTGTATATTGAGGTGGTAGATCAGCAAGAAAATATAAGTCTAGAGCTTTTCTCCAAAAAAATAAAAATAGATCCCAGTGCGGAACTGATTAAGCAACTGAAGCTCATGCCTGAAGTGGCTTACAAGATCATGGATCGTTGAACTAATTGAAAAAAAAGTCAATCTCTAGCAATTAATTGAAATTGAACGGAACTTATTCTTCTTCAATCGCATTTTGCTGATATATTTGAAAAAAGAACTTTACTAGAAAGCATCCCATGGCAAAAGCAATTGAAATTACCGACGCAAACTTTGAAGAAATCATTTCTGGAAGCCAACCAATTTTGGTTGATTTTTGGGCAGAGTGGTGCGGACCCTGCAAAATGATCGGCCCAGTAGTGGAAGAATTAGCAGGAGATTACGAAGGAAAAGCTGTAATTGGGAAAGTAGATGTAGATGCGAACCCTTCTGTAGCACAGGCTTTTGGCATTCGATCTATTCCTACCCTCCTATTTTTTAAGGGAGGTGAAATCGTAGATAAGCAAGTGGGTGCAGTTCCCAAAGCGGTATTGGCTCAAAAGCTAGATGCTCAACTCTAACCCTGTTGCAACAGCACTTGGAAAGCCGTAAAGAATCCTTTGCGGCTTTTTTTATCCTACCGCTCACTGAATGATTGAAGAAATCGTCTCCCTAGAAAAATTTTGGCAACTACGCCAACAAATCCCTATCGTGGATGCACGAAGTGAGGGGGAATTTGCACAAAGCCATGTGCCTGGAGCAATCAACATGCCCATTCTCAACGACGAAGAACGGGTCATAGTGGGCACCATATATAAAAATGCAGGTTCGGAAAAGGCTACACTAAAAGGGTTTGAACTGGTCGGTCCGCGATTTCACCTGCTCCAAAAAGAGGCACTGAAACGCTTTCCTGACAAAAAAATCCTCCTATACTGCTGGCGTGGTGGTATGCGGAGTAAAATCTTTTCCTGGTTATTGGAGCAGGCTGGCATTCAAGTGTTTCGACTAGCTGGAGGCTACAAAACCTACCGAACCTTTACCCATGCCTGCGTGAGGCAAACCTACACTTTGCTCCTCCTTGGGGGGAAAACAGGTACTGGAAAAACAGTCCTATTACGTGAACTGAACAAACGTGGAGAGCAAGTGGTGGATTTGGAGGGATTGGCAAATCATAAAGGATCTTCATTTGGCGGAATCGGACAATTACCCCAACCTACCGTGGAGCAGTTTGAAAACCTACTTGCCGAACAGCTTCGCCTACTCGACCCAAAAGTACCCATCTGGGTAGAAAAGGAAAGCCGAAGGATAGGCCGCATCATCCTTCCAGACCTTTTTTATGAGCAGATGACCAAGAGTCTTCGGATTGAAATCGAAAAAAATGAGGAAGTACGTATTGGGCATATTGCAGAAGAATACGCTTCCCTCGAAGAAGAGGAATTGCTTCAAGCAGTGACACGCCTCCAAAAGAAACTCGGAGGACTACGCATGCAGCAGGCCTTAAATGATATCAAAGCAAAGAACCATTCTGCTTGGATTGCCAACCTCTTAGGATACTACGACAAGACTTATACCTATGATCTTGACTGCCACGAACCAGGAAAAACAACCCATCTGGCGTTGCATAACCTTAACTTGGAGTCACAAGTCAATTTACTAATACAAACAAAAAATACCCTCCATGGAACAACCTCCCATCCGACTCACTGAATGGAGTGAAGGGTCCGGCTGTGGCTGCAAAATCGCACCTGCCGTATTGGACCAAATTCTTGGAGCAAGTGGCTCCTTCGCACAAACTAATCCACGACTTCTCGTAGGGAATTCAAGCAAAGACGATGCTGCTGTCTATCAAGTATCCGAAGATATTGCGATCATCAATACCGTAGATTTTTTCACTCCCATAGTGGATGATCCGTTTGATTTTGGTCGCATAGCTGCCACCAATGCCATTTCCGATGTGTATGCGATGGGTGGAAAGCCACTTTTTGCAAATGCAATCTTGAGTTGGCCAGTAGAAAAGCTTGCACCTGAACTAGCAGCTAAAGTACTAGAGGGGGCCAAATTGGTTTGTTCACAGGCTGGGATAGAGCTAGCGGGAGGACATTCCATTGCTGCCAAGGACCCAATTTTTGGACTTTCCGTGAATGGACTGGTGCACCCGAGAAAAATCAAGAAAAATACAGGTAGCAAGGAAGGAGATTTATTATTTCTAACTAAGCCGCTAGGGATAGGCGTATTAGCCACTGCACTGAAAAGGCAAAAAATCAACAATCGAGACTACCGCAACTTAATAGACATTGCCTCCCAACTCAACTCCATTGGTGAGGTCTTGGGCAACCATGAAGAGGTCCATGCCCTCACAGACGTCACTGGGTTTGGTTTGTTAGGACATGCGCTTGAAATGGCTGAAGGGGCAGGCCTCACCTTACAATTGGAGTTTAATAAGCTCCCTTTGATCGACGGAGTGGCCAATTACATTCAACAATTTATTTTTCCAGACAACACCTATCGAAATTGGAACGCCTTTAATTCCAAAGTATCGGGCGTAAACGGGATGGAACTCGTGCCTTTGTGCGACCCTCAAACAAGCGGAGGATTATTAATTGCTGTGAGTGCGGAAGACAAGGCCTGGTTTGAGGCCACCATGGCTTTGCACAAGCAAACTTTTTGGGAGATAGGTGTTTTTTTACCGAAGGATGAATATTTTGTACAGGTGGTCAACTAAGTAAATTATATACTGCTAACTTCATGAAATTCAATATCTAATGAAAAACATGAAGAAATTACTAGTCTGTGGTTTATTGCTTCTAGTGGGGGTAAAAGGAGTTGCCCAGGTACAGGAGAATGTAATTAGTGAACTTGTACTTTTAAATGTAAGGACAGGCGAGGAAAAAAGTATTCTCCGTCAAACTCGACATTTTGAAGCTCCCAATTGGTCCAGGGAGGGGGACTACTTATTGATTAATTCGGGAGGACAATTGGAAAAAATTGACTTGAGTGGTGGGAGTTTGGGCCTTGTTCAAGAAGGTATTATTTCCACAGTAAATAATGACCATGGACTAAGTTTTGATGGGAAAACCCTAGTTTACAGCAAAAATGAAAAAGGCTTAGGGTCACGAATTTACACTGTCCCACTCGAAGGTGGAACTCCAACATTAATCACTCCGAATTACCCAAGCTACTGGCATGGAATCAGCCCAGATGGAAACTTTTTAACCTACTGTGCCCAAAGGGAAGGAAAATGGGATATTTTCCGAGTACCGACCCAAGGCGGAGAGGAAGTTCGATTGACAACAGAGGAAGGTTTGGACGATGGTCCAGAGTACAGCTACGATGGACAATGGATTTATTTCAATTCCCATCGAACAGGAAGGATGCATCTTTACCGGATGAAGGGAGATGGAAGTGGACAGGAACAGCTTACATTTGATGAATTAGACAATTGGTTTCCTCATCCTTCACCAGACAATAAAAGTCTAGTTTACATTGCCTATTTAGAGGATCAAAAGGGATCCCATCCATTTGGCAAAGATGTAAAGCTTCGGATTTTGGACTTGGCTACTCGGAAAAGTAGGGACTTAACGCCTGTTTTTTTTGGAGGGCAAGGAACTATCAATGTGCACAGTTGGTCTCCCGATGGGGAATGGATAGCTTTTGTACGCTACGCTAAGATTTAAGCTTGAAAATGGTAAAAAGTACTAAGTACCTGCTGGCAATATAACCTCACTCACTTCATCGTTCTTCCTTCAGCATTCGATATTGGAAAGAATACCGTATTTCTGACTTCGTATTTCGTGTTTACTTGTTGGTACTTTTTTTGTACCTGCTTGAAAAACGAATCCATCCATGAAGGGTATAAAAAAACTGGTGCTCCTACTTTTAATGATAATTGGTCTGGGTCTGCTGTACCCACAGCATTATTCCATGCCGGTTGAAGGCGCTTCACAATCGAGTTACCATCCACAATCGTTTTGGTATTATCCTTGGGGAATATCTGGCACTCACAAGGGAGTGGACATTTTTGCAAGGCAAGGAACGCCTGTTCGCTCGGCCACGAGTGGATTGGTCCTTCATACCGGACAACTCAAACTAGGTGGAAATATCGTGTTGGTTTTAGGTCCTAAATGGCGCTTGCATTACTATGCGCATCTAAACGAAATTACGACTTCAAACTTCGCTTTGGTAGGAGTTGGTGAACAGTTGGGTACCGTTGGTACTACTGGGAATGCGGCTGGCAAACCACCACACTTGCATTATGCTTTGGCAACCCCAATTCCTTATTTCTGGCGAATAGACGAAGACAAGCAGGGCTGGATGAAAATGTTCTACCTGAATCCAATTGATTATTTGAGGGAATTGTGATTGTTGTACGAAGTACAAGGTACCAAGTACCAAGTACCCTCAGAAGCGCCATTTGAGTCAGCACACGAATCCCCACTTCTTCATTCTTCAATCGGCGTTCGGCATTAAAAGAGTATCAAGTAACTAGAAGCAAGTAGCAAGACTCCATTTCATTGTACAAAGTACGAAGTACAAGGTACCAAGTACCTTAAGAAGTGCCATTTGAGTCCTCACACGAATCCCCACTTCTTCATTCTTCAATCGGCATTCGACATTAAAAGAGTATCAAGTAGCAAGACGCTAAAAGAAGCAAGAGCCGAGAGGCAAGAGCCAAGATTACATTGTACCAAGTACCAAGTACCCTCAGAAGTACCATTTGAATCAGCACACGAATCCCCACTTCTTCATTCTTCGATCAGCGTTGGATATTCAACATTAAAATGAATTCGTATTTCGTATCTCGTATTTCGTATCTCGTATTTGGTACTTCGTATTTCTGTTAAACAAAAAAAGCCCTTCGAGTCATCGAAGGGCTTCAATAATGTGGCGGCGACCTACTCTCCCGGGTGTAACCCCAGTACCATCGGCGCTGCAGGGCTTAACTTCTCTGTTCGGGATGGGAAGAGGTGGGACCCCTGCGC
>JAURGC010000001.1 GCA_030833985.1 Algoriphagus sp.
ACCAAAAGCAAATTTTGGAACAACGAAAAGCAGCCATGGGGCCTAGAGAAAAACACCCTTCTTTTGAGGACCACCCGAGAGGTAGGGGACCGAGGCATAGAAGATAAACTAAAAAAAGGGCCAGAGAGATCTGGCCCTTTTTTTAGTTTATCTTCACTTTATAATGATTCGCGTTGTTCTTCAACTTCGTACAAGGAGGCATCTTTTCGCGGAAGGGAAGAGGAGCCCATCAAATACTCATCTACCATTACTGCAGCCTCTCGGCCTTCAGATATAGCCCATACAACCAAAGATTGACCCCTTCTCATATCCCCAGCAAGAAATACCTTTGGATTGGTACTTACATAATTTTTAGATTTTGGGAGTTGGTTTTCTAGTAATTCTACTCCAAAATCAGACAATAGGGTTTGTTGTCCTGGCCCAACGTAGCCGATTGCAAGAAAGGCTAGATCGCAGGGAAGTGTGCGTTCGGTTCCCTCAATTACTTCAAATGTCATTCGACCCCCGGCCTCTTTCCATTCAATATCTACAAGTACCATCCCCGTTAGTTCCCCTTTTTCGTTGCCAACAAATTCTTTTGTCAATACGGCAAATAAACGTTCGGCACCTTCCTCATGCGAACTTGAAGTGCGTAAGGTCATGGGCCATTCTGGCCAAGGATTTGCGTTAGTACGCTTCATTGGAGGTTTTGGGAGTAATTCCAACTGGGTTACTTGTGAAGCACCATGCCTTCTTGAAGTGCCGATGCAATCACTTCCTGTATCTCCACCCCCAATCACCAAAACCTTTTTTCCTTTTGCTGAGATGGGATTTGTTGCGGCTTCTCCACCAATCACTTGGTTTTGTTTACCAAGAAAGTCCATAGCAAAATGAACCCCTTTTAAGTTGCTCCCTGGAATGTTTAAGGCCCGTGGTTGTTGGGCTCCGATAGACAAGACTACTGCATCGTACTCCTTTAAAATCTCTGCTGCTTGGATATTTATTCCGATTTCTGTTCGAGGGCTAAAACGAACTCCCTCTTCTTCCATCAAAGAAATTCTCCGGTCAATCACCCATTTTTCCAATTTGAAATCTGGAATACCGTATCGGAGAAGCCCTCCTATTTTGGCATTTTTTTCAAATAAAGTTACTTCATGACCTGCTTGATTTAATTGATCTGACGTAGCCAAGCCTGCAGGCCCAGAGCCAATTACCGCTACGCGTTTTCCTGTACGGTTTTTTGGTGGATTAGGGGCAATTAAGCCAAGTTCATACGCTTTTTCAGCAATATTTTTTTCAATTAGTTCAATAGTAACAGGGTCTTTGTTGATCCCTAAAACGCAGCTTGCTTCACATGGAGCAGGACAAATCCTGCCTGTAAATTCCGGGAAGTTATTCGTGCTTTTCAAGATGCGGATGGCTTGAGTCCAATTGTTCTCAAAAACTGCTTCGTTAAATTCAGGAATCACATTTCCAAGTGGACAGCCGTGGTGGCAAAAGGGCACCCCACAGTCCATGCATCGTGCAGCTTGATTGTGCAATTGCTTGTCTGAAAAGGGAGTATAGATCTCTTGATAGTCTCCTAGGCGATCTTTAGGGTCTCTGCTCTTTGGAGTTTCTCGGCTGAAGTGTAAGAATCCGTCTTTTGTACCCATCTTAAGCAACTGTTTTTTCGTGTTTTAGTATATTTTTTGCGAGAACCGCCTTGTAGTCTCTTGGAATAACTTTGATAAACCTGGCTTTTGCCTGTTCCCAGTTACCTAAAAACTGCTTAGCTAAGGCACTTTTTGTAAAGGCATGGTGTCGCTTGAGGTAATTGGAGAGCAAGTCATAATCTTGTTCCTCCATGGGGTCAATGTCCACCAATTCCGGATTTATTTCCGTATGATAGTCTTGGAGAATATAGGCAATTCCTCCACTCATTCCTGCTGCAAAATTTCTTCCAATTTCGCCGAGGTTGATTAGCAATCCTCCAGTCATGTATTCGCATCCATGATCGCCTATTCCTTCAATGACTGCCTTTACCCCAGAATTTCGAACACAGAAGCGTTCGCCCCCTTTTCCGTTAATAAATGCTTCCCCAGATGTTGCGCCGTAAAAGGCAACGTTGCCAATGAGAATATTTTCTTCCGCTCGGAATCGAGCATTTCTACTAGGGTAGACGATAAGTCTTCCTCCTGAAAGGCCTTTGCCAAAGTAGTCATTTGCTTCCCCTTCCAATTCAAAATTTACCCCTCTAGCTAAAAATCCACCAAAGGTTTGGCCCGCTGAACCCATAAAATTAAAATGGATGCTGTCCTCCGGAAGCCCTACACTTCCGTATATTTTTGAAATTTCATTGGAGAGCATCGCTCCCACGGAGCGATCTGTATTTTTGATTTCAAAATGCCCAGTGACCTGTATGGCTTGCTCGAGTGCGGGAGTGGCAGAGGCAATTAATTTCCGATCCAAAACATCTTCCAAAGTAACCTCTTGGTCAATTTGCTTGAAGATTCCCACATGGCTAGGAACCTCTACTTTATGGAAGATGGGTGACAGGTCAAGCTTGTCCCATTTCCAATGCTTCAAATGAGTACTGGCTTGCAATACTTGACTTTGCCCAACCATCTCATCGATAGTTCGGAAGCCAAGAGAAGCCATAATTTCACGTAAGTCCTGTACAATAAACTTGAAGTAATTGATTACATGTTCGGGATCTCCAGTAAATAACTTACGTAGCTCAGGGTCTTGTGTAGCAATCCCTACTGGACAGGTATTTAGATGGCATTTACGCATCATGATGCACCCTTCGGCTACCAAAGCTCCAGTAGCAACTCCCCATTCCTCAGCTCCGAGGAGTGTAGCAATGGCTAGGTCCCTTCCTGTACGCAATTGTCCGTCTGTTTGAAGGACGACGCGACTTCGTAGGTTATTTTTGACTAAGGTCTGGTGCGCTTCCGCAAGACCTAGCTCCCAAGGAAGTCCTGCATGTCGAATAGAACTGAGTGGGGAAGCACCTGTACCCCCATCGGCTCCTGAGATCAAGATTACATCCGCCATGGCTTTTGCTACCCCAGCTGCCACGGTACCTACTCCTGCTTGAGAAACAAGCTTCACATTGATGCGGGCAGCACGATTTGCATTTTTTAGATCATAAATCAGCTGGGCCAAATCTTCAATTGAATAGATGTCATGGTGCGGAGGTGGAGAAATTAATCCTACACCTGGAGTTGCATGTCGCACTCGTCCAATCCAGTCATCGACTTTATGTCCAGGTAGCTGTCCTCCTTCACCTGGCTTGGCTCCTTGTGCCATTTTGATTTGAAGTTCTGCAGCATGCGTTAGGTAATGGGAAGTTACTCCAAATCTCCCCGAGGCTACTTGTTTTATGGCAGATCTTTCCCAATCCCCATTTTCCTTTCTTTCGTAGCGCACTTCGTCTTCTCCCCCTTCTCCGGAATTGCTTTTCGCGCCGATACGATTCATCGCAATAGCCAACGTGGTATGTGCCTCATGGGAGATAGAGCCAAAGGACATTGCTCCAGTAGCAAAGCGCTTCATAATCTTTTCTGTCGGTTCTACTTCATCAAGAGGAACAGGGATTTGCTTTTTAAACTCAAACAATCCTCTCAAGGTCATTGCATCTTGACGTTGCTCGTTAATTTTCTGAGCAAATTTTCGATACAGCTCATAGTCACCTAAGCGGGTAGATTTTTGAAGTAGGTGGATGGTTTCGGGATTGAACAAGTGCTTTTCACCTCTCCTTTTCCATTGGTATAGTCCTCCTGCTTCCAACACACCTTCTTGAGGAAGGTAGGCTGCGCGGTGGCGAATCAATACTTCTTCTGCTAGTTCATCAAAGGAAATTCCACTTATTCGGGAAGCAGTTCCTTTAAAACAGCGGTCCATCACCTCAGGTCCTAGGCCTATCGCCTCAAAAATCTGAGCACCTTGGTACGATTGTAGGGTGGAAATCCCCATTTTGGAAAGCACTTTGAGAAGCCCTTTTCCAATGCCTTTCTGGTAATTGCTAAGCGCAGTTTTTTCATCTTTTGCCCCTGGGAGATCCCCTTTTCTAAAGAGCTCTACCAGTGATTCTAGTGCTAAATAGGGGTTGATGGCAGATACCCCATACCCAATGGCTGTAGCAAAGTGGTGTACTTCACGGATATCTGCTGATTCAAGGACCAGTCCTGCTCGCGTCCGGATTTTTTTCTTGATCAAGTGCTGGTGAACAGCCCCTATGGCCAATAGGGAAGGAATTGGAGCGAGCGTATCACTACTTTCTCTATCGGAAAGGATCAACACATTCTTTCCTTCCAAAAGGATAGCGTCTTCGGCTTGCTGGCAGAGTAAATCCAAGGCAGCGAGGAGTCTACCAGGCTGATGGTCTGCAATAAAATGACCAAATAAGCGCTTGGAGCGGTAACCTAGGTGTTCCAAGCGCGTGATTTTTTCCAAATCCTCATTTAATAAAACGGGCTGGGAAATGTGAATCTGTTTGGTGTGCTGGGGACTTTCCTCCAAAATATTGTGCCCTTCTCCTATTCGAGTAAAAAGGGACATAACTAATCGCTCCCGAATAGGGTCAATGGGAGGATTACTTACTTGGGCAAAAAGTTGTTTGAAGTAATTGGAGATATGCTGACTTTGTTTGGAAAGCACCGCCAGTGGCGTATCTGCGCCCATAGACCCCACTGCTTCTTGACCTGCATTCCCAAGGGGGCTTAGAATTATTTTTAATTCCTCAGAGGTATAGCCAAAGATGGTTTGTTGCTTTTGTATTTTTTCCGTGATGTAAGGGTAACTCAGTTCTTCCGGAGCAGGAACGAGTCGTAATTTGGTCCGCTGTTCGTTTACCCATTTTTCGTAAGGTTGTTGGCGACAGATTTCACCTTTTATTTCTTCATCCACAAGCACTTTACCTTTTTCAAGGTCTGCCCAAAGCATACGTCCCGGACTAATTCGTCCTTTTTGAGTGATCGTTGCTTCTCGGATCGGAAGCGCTCCTGCTTCTGAAGAGAGAATCAAACGTTGGTCTCTCGTAATGAAATACCGGAGAGGGCGTAGCCCATTGCGATCTAGGGTGGCCCCTACTGATTTACCATCTGTAAATAGAAGAGCAGCGGGCCCATCCCAAGGCTCCACCAAAGAGGCGTGGAATTTATAGAAGGCGGCTCTTTCCTTATCCATCACTTCATTGTCCTGCCAAGCCTCAGGAACCAACATCATCATGGCATGTGGAAGACTTCTTCCACTTAAGGTTAGCAGCTCTACCATCGCGTCCAAGTTGGCTGAATCAGAGTTCAGTTTATTGGTAATAGGCATCAGCATTGCCAACTCTTCTGGTGTAAACAAGGAGGACTTCATCAATGCCTCCTTAGACTTCATTTTATTTAGGTTGCCCCGAATGGTATTGATTTCCCCATTATGAGATAGGTAGCGAAATGGTTGAGCAAGCCTCCAATTCGGAAAAGTGTTGGTCGAGAAGCGGGAGTGAACGATCGCAAATGCAGATGCGATACGTGGGTTTTGTAGGTCTTTGAAAAAGGGCAATACCTGATCGGTTCGGAGCTGTCCCTTGTATACTAAGGTAAGTGAGCTAAAGCTGGCAAAATAAAAGGCTTGATTTACTCCTGGAATAGATGCATTGATTGTTGAGCTAGAATAATTTCTAAGCACATATAACTTACGTTCCAAGTCAAGGCCTTGCAGTCCATTTTTGTGTCGGACAAATACCTGTTCAATGATAGGCATGACTTCTAGCGCGCTTGAACCAGGGATAGTTTCGTCCACTGGTACTTTTCGATAGCCAATTAATTCAAAGTCTAGCTCGTCAATTAGTTCGTTTAGAAGGGTTTTTGCTTTGGCATACAGTTGCTTATTGTTCGGGAAAAAAGTCATCCCAAGTCCAAATTCTCCTGGAGGGGGCAATTGGATTTCTGTACGTGCAGTAACATCCTGAAGAAACTGATGGGGGATTTGTATAGAAATACCTGCTCCATCGCCCGTTTTAGGATCAGACCCACGTCCACCACGATGTTCCATGTTACTCAACATGTACAAAGCACCACTAATGGTTTCATGGGTAGGCTCATTGGTAAGATCCACTACCGCTCCAATACCACAGGAGTCGTGTTCAAATTCCTGCCGATATAACCCTTGCTGCATTCTTATTTGATTTAATAGGTTCAAAAATTTCCAAAATGTACAAAATTTACTTATTTCTTTAAAATATGTGCAATGAAAAAAGCACATAAGTGTCAAAATGTTCAAAAAAATCAACTTTTTTAAAAAAATTGAAATGCTAATTACACTTAAATCAAATCAATAAATTGGGGAAATCATCACTTTTTTAAAAAAATGACTTGTATTTTGAACTTGATTTTTTGAAAATCATTGATTTATCCTCTCTTGAGGCATGAATTTAAATTCACTAATTTTTTTTTAATAAAATGAGGGTATTTGCTCAAAAGCCCCCAATATTATTTGGATAAAGTGCCTTGAATGCCAAATAAAAAAGAGGAATTACTAAAAAATGAGTTAATCTGTAAAAGGGGATGTGCTATCTTTTTCTGGGTTAGACAGGTGAACTTTCACCTTTTTGATTTTGCGAGCATCTACTGCAAGAATGGTAAATTCAAAGTTTTCGTACCGAATTTTGGCACCGTTCTTTGGAAGTTTTGTATTGAGTTCGAGTAAAAGCCCTCCAAGTGATTCATTTTCTCCTTTGACCTCTTCAAAGAGTTGTGGGTCTAGATCTAGTTTTTTACAAAAATCATGCAGGGACACCTTTCCTTCAAAAATAAAAGTATCTGCATCAAGTTCCTGAAAAAATAACGTATCTGTATCGTCGAATTCGTCGTTGATTTCTCCGATAATCTCCTCTATTAAATCTTCAAAAGTAACCAATCCAGAAGTGCCTCCATATTCATCCACGACAATCGCCATATGCACCCTCATTTTTTGAAAGTCTTTAAGTAAGGTGTCCGCTTTCTTGTTTTCAGGGACGAAGAAACTTTTTCGAATCAAGGTTTTCCAATCGAAAGTTTCGTCTTTATCAATGTGTGGGAGCAAGTCTTTGATGTAGAGTATACCTAATATATGGTCAATAGTTTCTTCGTAGACGGGAATTCGGGAGTATCCGCTCTTATTTACCTTGTCCATTAATTCATGGAAATCAATTTCTACGTCTACTGCATAAATTTCCATCCTACTTTTCATTACTTGCCGTACACTTAGTGTTCCAAAATTCACGATTCCTCGTAAGATTTCTTTTTCCTCTTCTGGGGTATCTTCGGTAGTTAATTCTAGTGCTTGATGGAGTTCATCTACGGATAGGGTGTATCCTTTTTGTTGAACTCGTTTCTCTATGACATTGCTAAATACAATCAATAGGCTAGAAAATGGCTTGAGGATCTGAGTAAAGAAAAATAAAGGGGAAGCGAGTGCTTGGGCAAATTGGCCTTTGGCTTGGTTTGCATAGACCTTTGGTACGATTTCACCAAAAAAAACAATTGCAAAAGTGACGCCTACTGTTTGAAAAAGAATGATCACTACGCCTGTGGCATTTGTTCCGAATAAGGTCCAAGTCACAAAGGTAGTGAGCGTGACGATAGCGATATTGATTAGGTTGTTTAGAATCAGGATGGTGCTCAGGAGGACTTTTGGCATAGCCAATAGGCTGGTGATGACGCTCCCTTTTTCAGGATTTTTTTGATTCAGTTCGATTAGATCCTCTTTCCCTAAGGAGAAAAACGCAACCTCTGAACCAGAAACTAAAGCTGAGGCCACTAGAAGAAGAAGGAGCGCAAGTCCGTTGACTAAAAAATAAGATAATGAGTAGGAAGTAACCTGGGCCAACAGAAAGTAACTCGGGTAGGGATCATCCATGTGTTCGTGAAAATAGGTGCTCAAAGGTAATCAAATCCCCTGAATCGTGTACAGGGGATTTGAATTTCCATTAAAAAGGAAGGTCATCGTCTCCCTCGTCAAGGGAAACCTGTGGGGCCGTAGCTACTGGAGCTGAATTTGCTGCTGCTGCTGCAGGAGGATTACTTGCCATTCCATCTGGCTTGCCTCCAAGCATGGTAAAACTCAAAACACGGATTTTCATTCGCTTTCGATTTTGCCCTTGTTCGTCCGTCCATTTATCTGACTTGATTTTTCCTTCGACGTAAATTTGTGAACCTTTCTTTAAGTATTTCTCCGCGATTTTTGCCTGTTGGTCCCACAATTCTAAATCGTGCCATTCGGTTTGTTCTACTCTATTTCCAGCTCTATCCTGGTACGCTTCTGAGGTTGCAAGGCTGAGATTGGCTACAACTTTCTCCCCTTCGAGGTATTTCACTTCAGGGTCAGCACCAAGGTGACCTACTAAAATGACTTTATTTACTCCTGCCATACTGTTTTTGTTTTGATAGTTAAAAAGTTTAGAAAAATGAAAGTAATCAATTCTCTCGATCAGTCAAATAGCGAAGGATCAATTTAGGCTTGGGTAAGCCGTCAATTTCTTCTTCAACTACTAGATCAAACCCTTCATTTTGGCACCATTCTCTTAATTTGGGAAGGTTTTTTTCTGAAAGTGAGCATTCCCAAAAGCTGGCCAGTATCCGTTGGTGTGACAGTAGATGTCGGTATTTTTTGGGATATAGGGTTGCTTCTAATTGAAGATTCCCCAGCCAAGGGAAGGTTTGAGGAAATTGGGGAAAATCGTACAAACCTGTCCATATGTCTCCTTCCCCTCTTTTATGCACAACCAGATGACCTGCACACGATAGGACGAGATAGTTGAGTTCTCGTTCCTTGACTTTGACCTTATTTATTTTTACCGGCAAAGAGTCAATGAGTTCATTTTGATAGGCAAAACAAGAATGTGTCAGAGGACAAGTATCGCAGTTTGGTTTAGTGGGAGTACAGCAACGGGATCCAAAATCCATCATGGCCTGATTAAATTCTCCCGGGGCATTTACTGGGATGAGTTGATTGGCGAGTGCTTCAAATTCTTTTTTCCCACGGCTACTGTTAATATCGGTTGCAATGCCAAAATACCGAGCGAGCACCCGAAATACATTTCCATCTACCACAGCCTGTACTTCTCCAAAAGCAAAGCTAGAGATAGCAGCAGCCGTATAGCTGCCTACTCCTTTGAGTAGAATAAGTGTTTCGTAGCGGTCAGGAAATTTCCCATCCAATTTTTCGACAATGTAGTTGGCACAAGCATGCAGGTTGCGTGCTCGGCTATAATAGCCAAGTCCTTGCCAGAGTCTCAATACCTCTTCTTCTGGAGCTGCTGCTAGTTGATGTACAGTAGGATAGGCTTTTGAGAATGCTTCGAAATAAGGCAACCCTTGCGCAACCCGTGTTTGCTGAAGGATGATTTCTGAGAGCCAGATTAGGTAGGGATCTTGGGTTTCTCGCCAAGGTAAATGCCGAGGATTTTCTCGGTACCAAGAAATAATTGAGTTTGAAAACCATTGATTTTCAGTCGATTTACTCTTCATTGAAGGAGGATTAAGAAAATATAAACCAAGGTATTTTTTTTGAATATCTTTTTTAATTGCGTTGGTTCTTGTACATTTGCAATCCCAAAAATACTTGGTTAATAGGTTGTTAAGCTTATTTCGAAATTTCTAAATTTTAATCACAGTGACCAAAGCAGAAGTAATTACTAAAATTTCCGAAAAGACCGGAATTCAAAAAGACGATGTAACTCAAGCAGTAGAGGCATTTTTCAAGGTAGTAAAAGATTCAATGGCAGATGGAGAAAACATTTATGTCAGAGGATTTGGAAGTTTCATCAACAAAAAAAGAGCAAAGAAAATTGCCCGTAACATTTCAAAGAATACGGCAATAGTTATTGAAGAGCATCACATACCTGCATTTAAGCCTTCCAAGGTATTTGTAGAAAAGATTAAAAACAGTAAGAAAATTAAACAATTGGCAGCTCAAGTATAAGGCTGAGCGTGGAGGATGAAGAAAAAGCAACTTATTCTAATTGGAGTAGGAGTTCTTGCAGTTGCTGGCTTGTATCTATTGCCCAAGGTAGTAGTAGACAACGAGGCTACTGGAGCTAAAATGGAGTCAGAGGCAACCGCTTCTTCTTCTATTTCCGAATCGCATACGAATGAGCTATCCTCCAAAAATAGAATTCAAGCGGATCAGTTGATTGCCACCTTCCAAACGGCTCCAACCCAAGAGGAGAAAGTGGCTGCAGCACAGGTTTTAGCTGGAATATATAAGGAAGAAGGGATATTTGATTCTGCTGCCCACTATTTGTCAGAAGCGAGTATGCTTTTTCCAGAGAATTTATTTCTTGCCGAGGAAGCAGGAAAGGCTAATTACGATGCTTTTTCTTTTGCTTTGGATAAAAACAAAGTAGAAGCCCTGGCAGACAAAACTAGGAGCTTTCTTAGCGGGGTGTTGGAGAAAGATCCCACCCGTTTGGATTTGAAATCTAAAGTAGCGATGACTTACGTCTCTTCATCGAATCCTATGCAAGGAATCACCTTATTGCGGGAGATCTTGGAAGAGGATCCGAAAAATGAAGAAGGCTTATTTAACATGGGAATTCTTTCCATGCAGTCGGGTCAATACGAACGTGCTATTCTTCGTTTTGAAGAATTGGTAGAGTTCCATCCGCAAAATATCCAAGGTCAATTTTATCTTGGTGTAAGTTATTTCGAGTCCAAAGAAAAAAATAAAGCAAAAGCACAGTTTGAGCTAGTGAAGAACATGACTGAAGATCCGATGATTTTAGGAAGTATTCAAGGCTACTTAGACCAGCTATAACAAATTATTAACACTTTAAATTGTACAACTATGCCTTGCGGTAAGAAAAGAAAAAGACATAAGATCGCTACGCACAAGCGTAAGAAGAGACTTAGAAAAAACAGACACAAGAAGAAGTAATTCCTTCTTTTTGAGCCAGTAGAAGTAAAGTACGTTCATTAACAGTAGTTTAAAGAAAATTTGAGTACGGAATTGTTAATCGATTCTGCTCAAAATGGAAGTCGAATAGCCTTATTGCAAGAAAAGCAACTGGTAGAGCTCCATTCCGAAGGGATGGATAACCAGTTTAAGGTGGGCGACATTTATTTGGGTACGGTCCGCAAAATTGTCAATGGCCTCAATGCCGCGTTTATCGACGTTGGCTATGAAAAAGATGGCTTCTTGCATTACCAAGACCTTGGTCCAAATAGCAATAGCTTGTTTAAGTTTACCAAAATGGTACGCAATAACAACTATTCTAACCATCTGTTGAAGGGATTTGAAAATGAACCAGAAATAGAAAAAGTCGGGAAAATCGACAAAATTCTGGCTAAAACCAATCAGGTATTGGTTCAAGTTGTCAAAGAACCCATTTCAACAAAAGGCCCTAGACTATCCTGTGAGCTCTCTCTACCCGGGCGATATCTCGTGCTCGTGCCCTTTTCCGACACCGTCAATGTGTCCAAGAAGATACGAAGCAACGAAGAGCGCAAAAGGCTGCTCAGACTAATCAATTCGATCAAACCTGCCAACTTTGGAGTAATCATCCGAACCGTGGCCGAAGGTCAGTCCGTAACGGAACTAGATAAAGACCTTCGAAATCTTCTCACCAATTGGGAAGAGGGAATGAGCAAATTGCTGAAAGCCAAAAGTCGGGATAAAATCATTGGAGAGATGAGTATGGCTTCCTCACTTGTGAGAGACCTACTCAATGAATCATTCGATGCAATCACCGTAGAAGAAGAATCTACTTACGATCAGATCCGTTCCTACATCAGGTCTATAGCGCCTGAGAAAGAAAAAATTGTCAAACTTTACAACGGTAAAGTCAAGCTATTTGAAAGTTTTGGAATCGAAAAGCAAATCAAAAGCTTGTTTGGACAGTCCGTAAGCCTACCCCAGGGTGGCTATGTGATTATAGAGCACACTGAAGCCCTGCACGTCATTGACGTCAATAGTGGCAATAAGTCCAACCAAGAAAGTGACCAGGAATCTACAGCACTTAAAACCAACCTGGTGGCTGCTAAAGAAATTGCTAGACAGCTCCGCCTCCGTGATATGGGAGGAATCATCGTGGTCGATTTTATCGACATGAAAAAAGCCGAAAACAAAAAGGCAATTTTCGATGCCATGATGGTGGAGATGAAATTTGACAGATCCAAGCATACCGTTTTGCCCTTGAGCAAATTTGGGCTGATGCAAATCACCCGACAGCGCGTGCGTCCTGAAGTCAATATTGTGACCAAGGAAACCTGCCCTTCTTGCAACGGTACCGGCAAAATCCAAGCGTCTATTCTAGTCGCCGATAAGTTGGAAAAGGATTTGGAGCACATGGCTACCATCCAAAACGTGGATAAAATCCACATCGGCTTGCATCCGTATCTGCATGCCTACTTTACCACTGGCCTGATTAGCCGACGTGTAAAGTGGTTTTTTAACTATTACAAATGGATAAAACTGATCAAAGATTCTTCGCTACCCGTGACGGAATACAGATTCCTAGATGAATCTGGAGAAGAAATCGAACTAAAAGTAAAAAGCGAGACTGAGTAAGTCTCGCTTTTTTTTATGGTCTTGTAAAAATATTCGGTTAAAAGGGGAGTTTGTCCTCGTCTGAAGCTTCGTAAAACGTGTCTACATCCGGAGGACCTACTGGCATTCCTACAGCTTGGCTGCGGTCTACTTTGTAGGCTTTTACCTCAGTATACCAGCGCCCATTGTATTCTCTGCTTTCTACATCTATTCCAAGGGTAACTTGCTCACCTATTTTCAAGCCAAATTGGTCGATCTTATCTCCCCAAATGGAAACACATACTTTTTTGGGATATTGACCTCCTGTTTCGACTATAAATTCTTGCTTGCGCCAAGCATTTCCACTTTTTGAACTCCCACTCACTTCTGGTAAAAGGGAGGTTACTTTTCCACTTAATTCCATTCTTCTTTTTTCTAATTAAGAGTACGAAGGTAAGCAATGCCTTTTACTTTTTTCAAACCTTCATTTTCATCTTTTTAGTAGGAACCTTTTCTGAATTAGCTGCATTTACCCATCCACACCAAAATCTCCCTTTTCATAACAAAGAAAAATACTAAATAAGCACAAAAAATAAAATAAAAAATAATTAAAAATTAAAAAAACAGAATTAAATATCGAAATTAATGAATGGGTTGCCTATTTTAATTATTTGGCCTTAGTTTTGAGACCTTTTAAAAATAATTCTCACGCGTTTACTCATCTTTTTACCTTACCCGATACTATGGCCTAGACTTTTACGTTGTATATAAACCAACTTAAAAATGAGTAAGCAATTAGGTCCAAATGATAGTGTGTTGATCACCCTGTATCGTAATGGCAATGAATCTGCCTTTAATCAATTAGTAGATCGGTATCAAAGTAAGGTATTTACTACACTATTTTTGATTGTAAAAGATCAAGAAGTAGCAGAAGACTTGTTACAAGATGTATTTGTTAAGGTAATCCATACCCTGAATTCAGAAAAGTACAACGAAGAGGGGAAATTTCAACCTTGGTTACTGCGTATTGCACACAACCTCGCCATCGACCACTTTAGAAAGGCAAAAAGATATCCCACCATCCTATTAGAAGATGGAAGCAATCTGCTTAATTCCCTAAACTTTGCTTCAGAGTCTTCGGAACAGGAGCAAATTAAAGAAGAAACCTTGGTTTGGGTGCGCAATTTAATTGATGAGCTTCCAGAGGCTCAAAAAGAAGTAGTTATTATGAGGCATTACTTAAACTTGAGTTTTCAGGAAATTGCCGAGCAAACAGGCGTCAGTATCAATACAGCATTGGGAAGGATGCGCTATGCGCTCAACCATATTCGTAAAAAAATGAAACAACAAACTAGTGCCTATGCAAAAACAATTTACCCCAAATGACCTGATTAGGTATATCTATCAGGAAATGTCGGAGGTAGAACAAGAACTCTTAATGCAAGCCTTGCACAGCAATAATGCCTTGATGCAAGAATATATTCAACTGCTGAGCACCGTGGAGTTTTTGGAGCAAGTCAACTTGCAACCTTCCGAAAATGTAGTGAAAGCCATTAAAAAAATGGCGCAGTCTACGAGACTTCCACAAGTCTGAACTAAGGTAACCCCGCATTTTGGCGGGGTTTTCTTTTCCCTAAGTTTAGCCAAATATTTTTTTACTTCAGTACTCAATTCCTCAAGACTCGTAGTTTAGGTAACTGTGCTGTGGAACGCGGTCTATCGTCTGTGAACCGTTTAAAACCACTTCATCATTGTAGCAATCAACTTCTTAACACGCATGCCGTATGGCGGACGCAATAAGGAAACGTTATTGAATCCAATGCGCTGCTTCAATACGCCCTTTTCATTGCTAAAGGCCAAAAACCCGTATTTGCCGTGAGACTTACCAATCCCACTATTATTGACCCCTCCAAAGGGGAGTTCACTATGCAAAAAATGAAGCACGCAATCGTTGATGACCACATTTCCTGAACTAGTTTCTGTCATTACCCGATTTGCTTGCTTCTCGTCTTTGCCAAAAAAGTAGAGTGCCAATGGCTTGGGTTGGGATTGGATCAGTGCTAGGGCATCGTTGAGATGACTGTAAGTAAGAATCGGTAGGATTGGACCAAAAATCTCCTCTTGGAAGACGAGCATGTCTTCGCGAATAATAGAAATCAAGGTGGGTTCCACATACCTGGATTCTTCATCTAACTCTCCACCTGCTTCTACTTGAGCCCCTTTTTGAAGTGCATCTTCCAATAATTCCCGAATTCGCTCAAAATGTCTTTCATTGATCAAGCGAGCATAGTCTTGGCTCTGCATGATTCCCTTTCCATTGGAATTGTAGTAGCGGGTCAACACTTCGCGCGCATGGCCGATAAAGATGTCCTTTTTATCCTCAGGCACTAGGATGTAATCGGGAGCAATGCAGGTTTGGCCACAGTTGACAAATTTTCCCCAGATTAATTTTTCCGCAGCATCTTTCAGGTCAGCTGAAGTATCTAGAATCACGGGTGATTTGCCACCTAATTCCAAGGTCACGGAACTCAAATGTTGTGCAGCAGCACGCATCACAATTTTTCCAATTGCTGGGCTCCCGGTAAAGAAAATATGGTCAAAAGGCAAAGAAAGTAGTTCTGAAGCCACTTCTTTTTCTCCCAAGCAAACTGCTACCTCATGGGGAGCAAAGAGTTCGCTCACAAGGTCTTGAACTAGTTGGGCAGTATGTGGTGCATGTTCTGAGGGTTTAAGAATGGCTGTACAACCTGAAGCAATAGCAGATACCAAGGGACCAATGGCAAGGTTGAAGGGGAAGTTCCAAGGAGAGATCAACAAGGCTCTCCCTTTGGGTTCAGCTACGACAAAAGCAGAAGTTCCAAGCATCGGCAATGGGGTAGGCTGAGATTGAGGTTTCATCCATGTGGCCAAGTTTTTTAGGCAATGCTTAATTTCTGCCGTGACGGGAAAAATTTCATTGAGATCAACCTCCGGAGCTGGTTTGTTGAAATCCAGCCAGAGTGCTTCGCGGATAGCTTCTTGGTTGGAATTGATCCAATTTAAAATCTTAAGGAGCCTTTCCTTCCGGTCTTTTAGGGTGGACTTCCGCCATGCTAAGGAGGTAGGTAATTGACTAGCAAAAAGCTCAGAGGGACTTGATCGAAGAGTAGAAAGCATGGATTACGGAGGGTAAAGTAGAGGTAAGCCTTTGATAAGTCAAGTTACAAGAAAAATAGGATAGTTTGGAACAACAAAATGTACTCAACAGATTGGAATAATGAGCTATTAAGTAGTTTTGGAGCTGTCTTGGATAAGGAGATTGAGTTGAGTCAGTTCCTTTTCACTTAAATCTCGCCATTTACCTACTGCTAGATCCAACTGAATATGCATGATTCGAATTCGCTTGAGTTGGGTCACTTGGTAACCCAAATGAGCACACATCCTTCGAATCTGTCGATTTAAGCCTTGAGTGAGGATGATCCGGAATTTAAATCGGTTGATTAGTACTACGGTACAAGGAGCAGTGATTGTACCTAGGATGGGAATACCCGTACTCATCTTTTGAACAAAGCTCGAATGGAGGGGCTTGTCAACAGTCACCACATATTCTTTTTCATGGTTATTTTTTGAGCGCAGGATTTTATTAACTAAGTCCCCTTCACTCGTTAGCAAAATCAAACCTTCGCTGTCTTTATCCAGTCTTCCGATAGGGAAAATGCGTTCGGGATGCCGAATAAAATCGATGATATTATTCTTTTCTCCTTGGGTATCTGTTGTCGAAACAATACCTACCGGCTTATTAAAAGCGATGTAAACATGCTGCTGTTTTGGCTTCCCGATCAATTGTCCATCTACTCGAACCTCGTCCGTGGGAAAGACTTGGGTGCCTAATTCTGGGATTTTTCCATTGATGGTGATGCGATTTTGTTCCAAAAGACCATCTGCAGCTCTACGGGAGCAATAACCGACTTCACTTAAATACTTATTGATCCGAATAGAGGTGGGCTGGCTCATAGCTACGTTCACGACCTAAACCTCCTGGTAGGGGAAGCAAAGATTTTTGAAAGTTACAGTTTTTTTAAACTAGTCCTGCTGTGTATGAATGGTGGATGCCAGAAGGCGATCGTCCACTGTGGGATCAATTTGAGCCAATAATTTTATTCCTTCCGCCTTTTTTTGATTAAATGCTTGTAGGTTGACTTGTGCAATGGGTTCGGAAGGAGGAATGCTTTCTTTCAGCCAATCTACTTGTTTGCCATTTTTCCAAAAACGGAAGCAAAGGTGAGGGCCAGTAGCTAGTCCTGTACTGCCTACGTATCCTATGATTTCACCTTGGGAAATACGCGTTCCTTTTTTAATTCCTTTTCCGATTTTTGAAAGGTGGAGGTATTGGGTGGTATAGGTGGAATTGTGTTTTATTTTCACAAAATTTCCATTAGCTGAGGTATACCTAGCTTCAATGACAGTACCATCCCCCACACTTCGTATCTCCGTTCCTTTGGGGGCTGCATAATCGGTGCCTAGGTGAGCCTTCACTCTTTTTTGAACCGGATGAAATCGATTTAAATTATAGCGGGAGCTAATGCGGGTATATTTAAGTGGGTCACGAAGGAATGCTTTTTTAAAACTCTTTCCTTCTTGGTCAAAGAAAGTAAGCTGTCCATTTTGTTCAAATGGAATGGCATGCATGTCTACACCTTTGTGGTTGAAGTAAGCTAAGTGGATTCCAGAAAGCGATACGACTTGGTTCTCAATGATATTTTCTTCAAAGATAACTTTGAATACATCCCCTTTTTGGAGGCTTTGAAAGTCCACCGACCACCCGTAAAGGTCTGCAAATTCATCGATTAGTTGGGGAGAAATCCCTTTATCCACCATGGCATTGTATAGGGAACTTTCAATCCTTCCTCCTACAGTTCTTTTCCGGGTTTGAGCAGGTTTCTCTGCTCGGTATAAGTAGGCAGAATCCAAGTTGAATACAACAAATTCGGCAGGATTGGGCTCATAAATAAAAAATTGTGCTTTGGAGGAGTTTGGGGCAGTGAGTACGGTATATTTTTTATTGGTAGCAATCCTTCGTACATCAAATACTTCTTTAGATTTTTTGGCCAGCTCATCAATGATTTGATAAGGGATATTGAAGGGCGACAGGAGGGTAGATAAAGTTTCATTTTTGGTGACTCTACCTTCAATTATGGTAAAGTCTTTCACATTGATGCCGTACAAAAATTTTTCTTGATCTGTGGAATCCTCCTGCACTAAGGAGTTTGGTTCATTGGAAAAAAGTTGGGAAAATCGTCCTTCTTGCTTTTGGTAAATCAAGATTAGGAGTATGGAAAGAAAAATGGTCGTGTAGCCAATCCAATTTTTTTTCATCTGGGGAAATTCAGGAGACAGGAACTAATTTGGTAGGTCAAGCAAGGGAAAAGAACCCTTTTTTCCAAGAATTTTCACTATTAAGTAACAAAAAGAACAGATAATTTAACTCTTTTTAAAGGCTTACAGCCGTTGAAAGAAGTGCCATTTGCGGAATTAAGTACGCTTACCTAGTAAGTAAAAGGAAAGAATTTCAACCTGAAGTGGGGATTCTTCTCCTATCCTTATCGTTCTGTGTTGCATTTATTTATCTTTGACCTCCCAAAAAAAGGAATTAGTCATGTTAAGAACACATACCTGTGGCGAACTTCGCCTTCACCATGTCCAACAACAGATCACTTTAGCCGGCTGGGTACAGCGGGTTAGAAATAAAGGAGGGCTTATTTGGGTGGATTTAAGAGACCGCTATGGGGTAACCCAACTTATTTTTGAGGAAGGATCTACTGACAAGGCATTGTTGGAGAAAGCCGCTCAGCTAGGGCGAGAATTTGTGGTTCAAGCAGCTGGAATTGTTTTGGAAAGAACATCCAAAAACGATAAAATGCCAACAGGGGACATTGAAATCAAAGTGGAGGAATTAACCGTGTTGAATCCTGCAAAAGTTCCTCCTTTTATTATTGAAGACGAAACCGACGGAGGAGATGAGCTGCGAATGCGCTATCGCTACCTTGACCTCCGCAGAAATGTGATTCGAGAAAAACTTCAGCTCCGCCATCGTCTAATGCAGGAAACTCGGACCTACATGGATAAGCAATCTTTTATCGAGGTAGAAACACCTGTATTGATCAAATCTACTCCGGAGGGAGCACGGGATTTTGTCGTACCAAGCCGAGTTAATCCAGGGGAGTTTTATGCCTTGCCTCAATCTCCACAGACCTTCAAACAATTGTTGATGGTCAGTGGATTTGACCGCTACTTTCAAATTGTGAAATGCTTTCGAGACGAGGATCTTCGCGCCGACAGGCAGCCCGAGTTTACGCAGATTGACTGTGAGATGGCTTTTGTCAATCAAGAAGATATTCTAAACACCTTTGAAGGACTAATTAAGCACTTGTTTTTATCGGTTAAGGGAGTGGATCTAGGTCAGGTACCACATTTAACCTATGCAGATGCGATGAAGTACTATGGGAATGACAAGCCTGACTTGCGCTTCGATATGAAATTTGTCGACTTGACTGATCTAGCGAAAGGCACAGGATTTGCCGTCATTGATCAGGCAGAGATCGTGCTAGGTATCTGTGCCAAAGGCGCAGGAGAGTACACGCGTAAACAATTGGATGAACTGACAGACTGGGTAAAGCGTCCACAAATTGGAGCAAAAGGATTGATTTATGTACGGTACCAACTTGATGGAATGCTCAAGTCCAGTGTGGACAAATTTTATGGACAAGATCAATTAAAGACCTGGGCAGATGCTTGCGGTGCTGTGCCCGGAGATTTGATTCTTGTGCTTAGTGGAGAGGAGAAAACCACGCGCAAGCAGTTGTCTGAACTTCGCTTGAAGATGGGTGAAGACCTAGGATTACGTGATCGTTCTATATTTGTACCACTTTGGGTGGTGGACTTTCCGCTCTTGGAGTGGGATGAGGAATCCAACCGCTTTCATGCGATGCATCATCCGTTTACTTCTCCGAAGCGAGAAGATATTCCCTTGTTGGAAACCGATCCTGGATCTGTACGAGCGAATGCCTATGATTTGGTCATCAATGGAGTCGAAATTGGAGGGGGATCAATACGGATTCACGACCGTTCGACGCAGCAATTGATGTTTGCCCATCTAGGATTTTCAGATACAGAGGCACAAAAGCAATTTGGGTTTTTGATGGAAGCCTTCGAGTATGGAGCTCCACCCCACGGTGGGATTGCCTTTGGTTTTGACCGACTTTGCGCCATCTTTGGCGGATCAGACTCCATTCGTGATTACATTGCCTTCCCTAAGAATAATTCTGGTAGAGATGTGATGATTGATTCACCGAGTACCCTTGCTGCAGAGCAACTGGATGAATTGTCTATTCGGGTGGCGTTGAAAAAATAATTTGAGACCGGCTGAGGGTCCACTGTCAATTCAGCAAACCGATTATTAGTACTCCCGGTTTGTATGCTACATTCCAATGCACCGCAACTTGCTGTCGACCGTCGTCCGTGGACAAAAAATTACTTTATTATTTCGACCCTACGAGGTAGGAACGAATTCCCATTACGATTAGAAGTTGAGCAGCCGCATAAGTACCCATAATGAGGATGCCTGCCTCTGGAAAATCGGAATAAAATCGTGCCATCGCTAAAATTCCATCTGAACTTAGAAAGAGTAAGGCGCCTATGAATACCTGCCAGAATGAGGCAGGATTGGTTTTTTTGAAGCGTGCACGAGCTGTGGTCACCATCCCTATAATCACCAATAAATAGGCGACAACCGGAATTTTCAAGCCTCCTAGGTTGGGATAGATAAAATAGAATATCCATCCTGCTACTAAATAAATCGGGAGATTGTAGGTAAATAAACGAATAAAATGCCAAGAATCTGGACGGTTTTCTGGCTCCTGTGCAAGTCGAAATCCGATGATGTAACAGATATGAGCCATTAAAAAAGCCCCCAATCCATAAATAAATAATTCCGACCACAGCAAGAGAATGTCTCCCAACCAAGAGAAGAAAAGAGCAGCCAAAATGGTTTTGGCTAAAATAGTTTTGGCTATAGGGGTACTTATAAAATAAAAATAGCCTAGCAAGGAAGCAAGGATGGCTGGTTTTGAATAACTACGAAGTGCCTCATTATGCTCCAGGATAAAATATAAATCTACTAGGGTAGCAAGTAAGAAAAGGTAAAGCCAAACAATATTTTTATCTCTCATCAAAGTAGGAGCTTGGTTGAAGTGGGAAAGTTCAACAAGATTCAAAATTTATCCAAAGAAAAGAAAGGGAGCCAATGGATTTAAAAAAGGGATTTGAAGGATACAGTACCTTATTAATGGCTCAAGTTTTTTTGTGAATGCTACGAATAATCGTTTACAGACGATAGCTCGCCTCAACTCTAATTGACCTTCAGATATTATTTTATTTCGTGACTGGGAAAAAGTAGACCCTCGTAATTCGAGGGTATGCCTCACCTTATCTATAATAAGAATACTAAGTTTTTTTGGTCTTTGGTTAAAAAGCTAAAACAAATGGAATTCATTTTTAGTTTTCTTCGGAAATTATAGAATTGGAGTGGACAATTCCCAATAAAAAAAGTAAAACCTACTCCAAGCATTTAAAATATTTGGTTTCACTGTTAAGTTTTCGTTAAAAAATGTGAAATTTGACAAGCGAAAATTAACCTACATCTCTAGTACCCTTTGCAAGGTTAGTTTAACTTTGCAAGGATTTTAATTCAACAAAACCAACTTTTACCAAAAACAAATCTTATGAGGCAAAATTTACTGAAGAATTTGATGGCTCTATTCCTGCTCGTGTTGAGCTCAGGGCTAGCAATGTCACAGGGAGTTACTACCTCCGGTATTACCGGAACAGTAACTGAAGCCAACGGACAGCCTTTACCAGGCGCTAACGTGGTTGCTACACACCTTCCTTCTGGTACTCGCTATGGCGCGGTATCTAACGTAGAAGGTAAATACTCTATTCCGGGGATGCGTATTGGAGGTCCTTACAGACTTTCGGTATCATTTATCGGTTTTTCCACCCAAGAAATAGATGGTTTAAATCTTTCCTTAGGTACATTTTCAAATGTAAATGTCTCCTTAAAAGAAGATGGTCAAGAACTTTCTGAAGTTTTGATCACAGCCGATCAAAACAGCCTTTTTTCTAACGAGCGAACTGGTGCCAATACAGCTATTGACAACAGAGCCCTAAACAAGCTTCCAACCATCTCTAGAAGTATCAACGACTTTACTCGTTTGTCTCCTCAATCCAACGGGCAATCTTTTGCTGGACAAGATGGTAGATTGAACAACATCACAGTAGATGGATCGTATTTCAACAACTCTTTTGGTTTGGGCTCTGGTTCTAACCCAGGTGGAAGAACTGGCGTATCCCCAATCTCTTTGGACGCAATTGAGCAAATCTCCGTAAACGTGGCTCCTTATGACGTGAGACAAGGAAATTTCACAGGCGCAGGTGTAAATACAGTAACCCGTTCAGGTACGAACGAATTTTCTGGTTCTGCATATTATTTCTGGAGAAATAACAACAATGTAGGTACTAAAGCTGGAGAAAATACCTTCAATCCAGGTGACTTTACGTACAAGCAAATTGGTTTCCGCGTGGGTGGTCCTATCATCAAAGACAAGCTATTCTTTTTTGCTTCATTTGAAGATGAATCAGAAGCAAGACCAGGTACAACTTGGAAGGCCAACCGTGGTGAAGCAATTGAAGGTAATGTAACTCGTGTATTGGCTTCAGACTTGGATGGGTTGAGTAGCTACTTGAGTTCCAAGTATAACTACGAAACGGGTCCTTACGAAGGATATGACAATGAAACTTTGGGTACCAAGTTTTTGATCAAATTGGATTACAATATCAACGACAAAAACAAGTTGAGCTTACGTTACAATCACCTTGATTCCTCTACGGATGTATTGATGTCAGGTTCTTCTTCCTTAGGAAACGGTGGACGTAATGGAAATCCAAATGCTTTGAACTTCCAAAATTCTAACTATAGCATCATGGAAAATATTCGATCTGTAGTCGCTGAATTGAACTCTCGTATTAGCAGCAACGTATCGAATAATTTGATTGTTGGTTACACGTACCAGGACGAAAGTCGTGGATATAAGGGCGAATTTTTCCCATTGGTGGATATCTTGAAGGATAATTTAACTTATACTTCTTTTGGTTTTGAGCCGTTCACGCCAAACAATGAATTGCGTTATAAGACATTCCAGATTCAGGAAAACTTGCAGATTTTTAAAGGCAACCATACGATCACTACTGGTTTCAGCTACGAAAACTACCAGTCTGAAAACGTGTTCTTCCCAGGCTCTCAGTCTGTATATGTATACAGATCTTTGGAGGACTTTTACAAGGATTCTGATAATTTCTTAGCAAACGGTAACTCTGCTCCTTCAGGTGTCAACTTGAGAAGATTCCAAGTACGTTGGAACAACATTCCAGGATCGGAGAAGCCTGTTCAGCCCTTGGAAGTTAATTATGTAGGTGCATTTATTCAGGACGAATGGCAGGCACGAACCAACTTGAAATTAACTGCAGGTTTGAGAGTGGACGTTCCTTATTTTGAGGAAACTGCCCTTCGCAACGAGGAAATGGAGAAGTTCTTTTTCAGAAATCAGGCAGGAGTTTACATAAACTACAGAACAGACCAGCTTCCAGGCGCCAACTTGCTATGGTCTCCAAGAGTTGGGTTTAACTGGGACGTGTTTAATAACCAGAGAACGCAAGTTAGAGGGGGTTCAGGTGTATTTACTGGCCGTCCTGCTTACGTATGGGTATCCAACCAAGTGGGTAATAACGGTATCTTGACAGGTTTTGCTCAGTTTGATAATACGACTACAAGACCATTCAACCCAGATCCTAATGCATACAAGCCTTCAGAAGTAACAGGTGAGCCTGCTTCTTCTTACGAACTTGCTCTTACTGAGAAAGATTTCAAATTCCCGCAAGTGTGGAGAACCAACATTGCCGTTGATCAGCAGTTGCCAGCAGGCATCATTGCTACTGGTGAATTTATCTACAACCAGGATGTGAACGGTATTGCATATCACAATGCGAACCTTCCTGTACACCAAAGCCAGTTTGCAGGCAATGACAATCGTCAAAGATGGACAAACAATCGAATCAACTCAAAAATTCCTAATGCGGTCACTTTATCCAACCAAGCGATTGGATATTCTTGGGTAGCTTCTTTCTCCTTGGAGAGACCATTTTCCAATGGATTGTTTTTGAAAGCAGCTTATAGCTATGGAGAAGCAAAAAACACGGTAGATCCAGGATCTATTGCTTCAGGATCTTGGTTTAACAATCCAATATCTGGTGATCCAAATAACCCAGGGTTAGGCTTTTCTTCCAACTTTATGGGTCATAGAGCATTTGTAACTGCTTCCTATTCCAAAGACTTCTTTAAGTTTGGAAATACTTCCATCTCTATTTTCTGGGAAGGGAGAACGATTGGAAACGGTAGCTATGTGTATTCTTCGGATGTAAATAACGATGGAGGTAGATCAAACGACTTGATTTACATCCCAGCGACTAAGGCAGAAATGAACTTCCAACAGTTTACTTCTAGTGGAAAGACCTTTACTGCTCAGGAACAAGCAGATGCTTTTGAAGCCTATATTTTGCAGGATAAGTACTTAAGTGCGAATCGTGGCAAGTATGCCGAAAGAGGTGCGGTCATCATGCCAATGGTATATCGTGCAGATCTTTCCTTTGCTCAGCAGTTGTTTACCAACTTCAAAGGCAAGAAGAACAGCCTAGAATTCCGAGTGGATATCTTGAACGTAGGTAACCTATTGGATCCAAACTTTGGAGTGGGCCAAACCTTTAATTCCAACCAATTGCTAGCTGGGGGTTCTCCAATTACAAGTGCTGATGGAAAGCTACAGTACAGATTGAGAAACTTTGGTACTAGTTTGATTTCTGAATCTTTCAGACCGACTGCTGGAGTTTCAGACGTTTGGAGAATGCAGTTTGGGTTGAGATACATCTTCAACTAATTCGTATTTCAATACTATGAAAAGCGCCCTGAACCACAGGGCGCTTTTTTTTGTTTACTCGCTAGTTGCCATCTAAGATCATCTAGGTAAGTACGCTAGCACTTAGTCGGAAAGAGGATATCCCATTTATTTTCCATTGATGGCATTGATTTGCCTTCCTTATGTTTTCTAAAGGACTGCGGAAAAACAATGGTATATTTGTCTTCCTGTGGAGGGGTGCTTAATCAGGATTTGTTACCATATGTTATACTACAAGCAATTTTTGCATTCTACAAGTAGGGAGTGGGTAGTTTTTATCCACGGTGCAGGAGGGAGTTCTGCGGTATGGTTCAAGCAGCTTCGAGATTTTCAAAAAGATTACAATCTTTTATTGATTGATCTCAGAGGTCATGGTAAATCAGTGTCCATGCCGCAAGCAATTTGGTCACAGCAGTATACTTTTGAAGCTGTTACGAGGGACATTGTGGAAGTATTAGCCCATCTAAAGTTGCCTCCAGCGCATTTCATGGGGGTCTCGTTGGGAACTATCTTAGCGAGGCAATTGGCAGAAATCGAACCTGGGCGGGTAAAGTCCTTGGTTTTGGCGGGAGCGGTGACTCGTCTTACAGTACAAAGCCGCCTTTTAGTTTTTTTTGGCAATGCATTCAAGCGAGTAATACCTTACATGTGGCTATATCGCTTGTTTGCTTTTGTAATTATGCCACGTAAGCAGCATGCTGAGTCTAGAAGTTTGTTTATTCATGAGGCTCAAAAATTATGTCAAAAAGAATTTATCAGGTGGTTTAAATTGACCAAAGACATCAATCCTCTGCTTCGTTATTTTAAGGAAAAGGATTTGGGCATCCCAACGCTTTACATTATGGGAGATCAGGATGTTATGTTTTTAGAGCCTGTAAAAAATTTAATTCGCTTTCATAAAAATTCGATTCTTGAGGTATTAAATCAATGTGGCCATGTGGTTAATGTTGAAAAACCAGAGGAATTTAACCAACGCTCCTTGGCGTTTATAAAAAACCAACAGTTCTAGTTCTTTTTAAAATGAAAAAACAAACTAAACTATTTCTAGTAGTAGGGATTCTTGCAATGCTTGCTGCAGCCTATTTTTATCCTAGGTTGGGGAATCAAGAAGGTGAAAGTCCTATACAATCAAGGCCTAATGGGCCAGGTGAACCCTTGACAGTAGAGGTGATCCAATTGAAGAAAGAAACATTGAATAACCAGCTTCAAGTTTCTGGAACCATTTTACCCAATGAGTCTGTAGCAATTAAGCCAGAAATTAGTGGGCTTGTCTCAAAAATAAATTTTAAAGAAGGGGAGTATGTGACCAAAGGGACGCCTCTTTTGTACCTCAATGACAACGAGCTTCAAGCGCAATACCAACGGCTTCAGTACACTCAAAAACTATTTCAAACCCAAGAATCTAGGCAAAAGCAACTTTTGGCAAGAGAGGCGATAAGTCAAGAAGAATACGACATAGTACTAAATCAGTACAATACAGCGTTATCTGACATCAAGCTGGTTCAGGCGCAGTTGGAGAAGACAGTTATTCGTGCTCCGTTTAGCGGAAGGTTAGGCCTCCGTCAAGTATCGGAAGGGGCAGTAATAAATAGTGCAAATGTGATCGTGAGTATAGTCAATATTGATCCAATTAAACTAGAGTTTTCTATCCCTGAACGGTATGCAGCAATGGTCTCGGTGGGCTCTCCTATTTACTTTAGTAGTGAATCTTCTACTGAGGAGGTAGCAGGAAAAGTGTATGCTTATGAGCCTCAAATTGATGCAGCAACACGTACCATCAAATTGCGTGCACAAAGTCCCAACAGTGAGGGCAAATACCTTCCAGGGATGTTTGTGAAAATCAGGTTTGTGTTGGATGTTCAAGAAGATGCCCTACTTGTTCCGGCAGAATCTGTTATTCCTGAATTGTCTGGATACAAGGTATTCGTTGTAGGTGCAGATGGGAAAGCAGAACAGCGGCTCATCGAAATCGGTAAGCGTACAGACACTCAAGTTCAGGTTGTTTCGGGCCTTTTGGAGGGAGATTTAGTTCTCACTACAGGAGTAATGCAAGTACGTCAAGGAATGCCAGTTAAGCCCACTCAAATAAATTAACTCTCATGGCTAGTCTCTCCAGTATCAGTATAAGAAGGCCAGTATTGGCCATGGTCATGTCCCTTGTCATCCTGCTATTTGGTGGGATAGGCATTTCGCTGTTGGGGGTACGTGAATACCCTTCCGTTGATCCTCCAGTAATCAATGTGAGTACTTCTTACGTTGGGGCCAATGCGGATGTGATTTTGGCTCAAATAACAGAACCACTGGAGGAACAGATTAACGGAATTCAAGGGATTAAATCCCTAACCTCTACGAGTTCGGATGGGCGTAGTAACATTACGGTGGAATTTGAGGTAGGGGCAGACTTAGAAGCTGCAGCAAACGATGTGCGAGACAAGGTTTCTGGTGCTCAGCGTAATTTGCCCCCTGATGCAGATCCTCCCGTTGTTTCAAAGGCAGATGCGGATTCACAACCCATCATTGGTGTGAATGTTAAGAGTACCAAAAGAAGTTTGCTTGAGCTTTCTGAAATTGCAGACAATGTATTTAAGGAGCGCCTGCAAACTATTCCTGGAGTAAGTAGGGTTCAAATATGGGGGGAAAAAGAATATGCCATCCGCTTGCGCATGGACCCACTCAAAATGGCATCTTACGGCATCACGCCCATGGATGTCTTGGCCAAGATTCAAAGTGAAAACGTGGAACTTCCTTCTGGAAGGATTGAAGGGCAAACTATTGAATTATCGGTGCGCACGAAAAGTAGACTAAGTTCACCACAGGAATTCAACGAGTTGATTATTAAGGAAAGCGAAACAAACTTAGTTCGGTTTCAAGATATCGGTACTGCAGAACTTTCGGCGTTGAATGAAAAGACGCTACTTCGTAGAGATGGAGTTCCGATGGTTGCAGTCGTGCTTGTTCCTCTTCCTGGCTCCAATAATATTGAAATTGCGGATGAATTTTACAAGCGATTGGAGTTTATCAAAAAAGATCTTCCAGCAGATGTAGGCGCAGAACTAAATTTTGATGGGACTTCCTACATTCGGCAGTCCATCCAAGAGGTTCAAGAAACCATACTTACGGCCTTTATTCTCGTGGTTGCTATAATTTTTCTTTTTTTAAGAGACTGGAGAACCACTTTTATACCTGTTGTCACCATTCCAATTTCACTAATTGGGGTGTTTTTTATTATGTACTTGATGGATTTTTCCATCAATGTGCTTACTCTCCTCGGAATTGTTCTCTCTATTGGTTTGGTGGTGGATGACGCCATTGTCGTACTGGAAAATATATACTCTCGAATTGAAAAAGGGGAAAAACCCATGGAGGCAGCTGCCAAAGGTTCTGAAGAAATATTTTTTGCAGTACTTGCTACCACGGTAGCCTTGGCGGCAGTATTTCTGCCTGTAATTTTTTTGACAGGGACCACAGGGAGGTTGTTTAGAGAATTTGGAATTGTCGTTGCTGGCTCCGTAATCATTTCCTCCTTTGTTGCACTTACCATGACGCCTATGCTAAGTGCAAAAATGCTGAAGTTGCGAACCAAGCAAAATGCGTTTTATCGATTCACAGAACCATTCTTTGTTTGGTTAAATGAGCGTTATGATGCTGCCTTAAGTAAATTTATGACCGTTCGTTGGGTCGCATTCCCAATCATTGGTCTGATGATTTTTGGGATTTACTGGCTTTTTTCAAACATTCAAACCGAGTTGGTTCCTATCGAAGATCGCTCTGAATTGCGGATCAACATGTCTGGCCCTGAGGGGGCAACTTTTTCATTTATGGACAAGGTTATCAGTGACCTAACCAATCAACTTACGGTGGATTTGGCTGAAAATGAGCGCGCAGGATTGACAAGTATGACCTCACCTGGATTTGGTACGGCCAATACCAACTCCGGCTTTGTACGGATTTATTTGACAGAGCCTGCAGCCCGATCAAGAACCCAACAAGAAATATTCACTCAAATTAACGCATCGCTCAAAGGAGTGACGGCAGTTCGTGCTTTTGCACAGCAACCTGTCTCTATTGGAGATCGACGCGGTGGATTGCCAGTGCAATATGTTATCCAAGCCCCTACTTTAGAAAAATTGAAGGAAGTAATTCCTCCTTTCTTGGAAAAAGCATCCCAAAACCCTGCCTTCATCTTTACAGATATTAATTTAAAGTTTACCAAACCTGAACTTGAGATAGAAATTGATCGTGAGCGCGCAAGAAATATGGGGGTATCGGTGCAGGAAATAGCGCGAACCTTGCAACTTTCCTACTCAGGACAGCGATTTGCCTACTTCATTAGAGGTGGCAAGCAATACCAGGTAATCGGTGAAATGCAACTCCAAGATCGAAATGAGCCTGTAAATCTTCGCATGCTTTATGTGAGAGGTGATAATGGGCAACTGATTCAATTGGATAATTTGGTGCGCGTAGTGGAGAAAAGTACTCCCCCTCAATTGTACCGATTCAATCGCTTTGTGAGTGCCACTATTTCTGCGAATCTTGCCGATGGGGTGACCATTGGAGCAGGATTGGAAGAGATGGATAAGATCGCAGCTGAAGTATTGGATGAATCGTATGCCACTGATGTTACCGGACCTTCCAAAGAATTTAGGGAAAGTTCCAACAGTTTGTTGTTTGCCTTTATTTTTGCCTTGGTATTGATTTATTTGGTCCTATCTGCGCAATTTGAAAGTTTTACGGATCCATTAACTATCATGTTTACGGTGCCTTTAGCGATTTTCGGTGCCTTGGCAACTCTTTGGCTTTTTGGGTTTACCTTAAATATTTTTAGTCAAATTGGGATTATCATGCTTATTGGTTTGGTTACCAAAAATGGAATTTTAATTGTTGAATTTGCCAATCAGCGTAAAGAACAGGGATTGGATGCAGAACAAGCGATTTTTGGAGCTGCAGTCGCTCGTTTTAGACCAATTTTAATGACTAGTTTATCCACTATTTTGGGGATTCTTCCTATTGCCTTGGCTTTGGGAGCAGGTGCTGAAAGTAGAGTGCCTATGGGAGCTGCTGTAATAGGAGGGCTTGCATTTTCTACTGTCTTGACACTATTCATCATCCCTGCCGTGTACACCTTCCTCACCTCTAAAAAAGGAGTTTTAGCAAAAACCGCATGAAAAAAGGAACACTTTTGCTCGTATGGATCTTGAGTATAACCGGGGCTTGGGCACAAACTCAGGAGTCTTTGGATCTGGAGAAGGCCTTGGAATTGGGTCTTGAAAATAACCTTCAAATAAAAATTGGAGTAGAAAATCAAAACCTTCGATCGCTGGATAAAAAGATAGCAGCAGGAAATTTCTTTATGCCTACGTTGAACGCCAATTACCTTCGGTCCTTTTCAACGGAAGACGTAACTCAAACTTTTGTAAGTGATCCCGAAAACCCTCGGGAAATTGATGCAGCAAAGTCCCGAAATAAAGCCTATAGTTTTGTTGGGATTTATGGTTTTAGGCCTGAATCCCTAGTGACCATGCGTAGGCTTGGATTACTGGAAGAAATCAGCGAATTAGAAGCGAAAATTATAGTAGAAAACACAATAGCTGGTATCTCCACGGCTTACTACCGTTTAATTTTGGAGCTTCAACGGTTTAAAGTATTGGAGCAAACCCTGGAATTGAGCAAAGCTCGTCTAGAAATAGCCCAAGCCCAATACGAACTTGGAGGAGCAGGTAAACGGGATTTTTTAGCGGCACAAGTAGATTACAATGGAGATTCTAGTTTATTGATGACCCAATATCAGGTAATCCAAAATGCAAGAGTCAACCTCAATGAGCTGCTTGCAACAGACCCAGGTACTGATTATTTGATTCAAGACAGTACCATTTCCATAGGGAAGACGCTTTCTTTGGGCGAACTAGTAGAGAATGCATTTCTAGATAACAAACTCTTACTCGCAAATCAGAGACGGAATAACGATGCTTTTTTGCAATTGAAAGAGCTTCAAGCACAGCGCTTACCAGCCCTCAACTTAAACTCAAGTTTTAATAATTCGGTCTTCAATTCAGATGCAGGATTTTTAATTCAAAACGAAAGACAAGGCTTAAACTATGGAGGATCGATCACCTTCAATCTTTTTAGTGGATTAACCCTCAATCGACGAATTCAAAGTGCGAAAGTGAATCAACGAATTCAAGACTACTCCTTGGAGCAGTATGAAATCCAGCTGAAATCCGATCTACAACGAGCTTATAATACCTATGATAACAACCTTGGATTGCTTTCAATTGAACAAAAGAACTACCAGGTTGCTAAAGAAAATTCAGAAATTGCCTTGGAACGTTTTCGTTTGGGAATTGCCTCTTATTTGGAATTTAGAGATGCACAGGTGAATTTGCTTTCAGCAGAGAATAGATTGATTACTTCTATTTACCAAATCAAAGAACAAGAAATAGAGTTGCTTCGTCTGTCGGGAAATCTATTTTTTACTACTTCTTTGGAAGAATCGACGAATTAAAAATGGGGAAGCTAAAGCTTCCCTTTTTTTCTTCCTACTCCTAAACCCATTTATTTGGCATAGGCTTTGCCAAGTATATTCAAAATTTAGGGCTTGATGGTCCATTCAAATGGGAAAACATAAACAACTACTTCTTGCAGTTGCTGCCTCACTTCTACTCGCAGTGTCGTTTTGGTTCCTAACCTTAAAAGAGAAACCAAAGACCGATTCAATTTTTATTTTAGACCTAGCGGGAATTCAATCTCGGGGGACCTTGCGGGTGGCTGTAGACAATAATTCGAGCAGCTATTATATATACAGAGGTCGGAGGATGGGATATGAATACGAGCTCCTATTAGACCTAGGGAAGCGGCTTGGTGTACAAATTGAGTTTGTGGTGGCATCGGAGATAGAAGAGGCCTTTAGGAAACTTGAAGAAGGAAAGGTGGATTTAATTGCAATGAATGTTCAGAAAAACAGAAACGAATCCTCCGAGGTCGATTTTACACAGGCAGTAGGCAGTACGAGTACTTATTTAGTGGGGAATAAAAAGTTGGCCAGATGGCAAAATTTAGGCTCAGACACGATTGTGGTTCGAAAGGGGGCCGTTTATAAACAACAATTGGAGCAAATTAAGGATTCGTTGGACTTGGATTTTTTAATTTTTGAAGAACAAGCACATGAAGAAACATTGCTCGATCGGCTTGTAGATCATGAAATTAAGTGGACGGTAGCCACTCAGCAAATAGCGCAAGCGAATGTGACCTACTACGAAGAATTGTACCTCGGTTTGGAGGTAGCAAAGGCAGGGGAGATTAATTGGGTAGTTCGAAGCTCATCTACCCAACTACTTCAACATGTAAATACTTGGTTAGTGGAAAAAAAGAAACGTTTTATCCCTGATTTGTATGCGAAATACTTCTTGAATTCCAAGAATCAGCACTTCCGATCTACTAGTGCCTATTCCTCACTTGGAGGCAATCGCATTTCCTTGTACGATGACTTGATTCAAGAACATGCTAAAACTCTGGGTTGGGATTGGCGACTTCTAGCGGCGATTGTCTATAAGGAATCTCGTTTTGATACGACCGCAGTTTCGTATGCTGGTGCCCAAGGTTTATTGCAATTGATGCCTGTTACCTTGGAGCGATTTGGAGTAACTAATCCCAACGACCCTGTAGAATCCCTTCGAGGTGGAGTAAAATTTCTATTGTATTTAGACAAATTTTGGATGAAGCGGGTGCCCAAAACTAACGAACGAATAAAATTCATTTTAGCATCTTACAACATTGGTCATGGCCATGTGGAGGATGCCTGGAGATTGACTTTGAAATATGGTAAAGACAACCAAAACTGGGGAGAGGTTTCTAATTATTTAAATTTGAAGAGCGATCCTACCTATTACCGTGACCCCGTAGTCAAAAGTGGGTACGCCAAAGGGCACATAGCCGTCAACTATGTACGGGATGTTTTGAGTTTGTTTCAATCGTATAAGGCGCTGGTCAATCCTTAATGTAATTCAAATAGCCCTTCAATTTCCACAGGAATATTGTCAGGAAGGGATCCCATGCCTACCGCGGAACGAACTCCTACCCCCAATTCATTTCCCCAGACTGACGCAAAAAGCTCGCTACAGCCATTCATCACATAGGGATGTTTTTCAAAAGAAGAAACGCAGTTGACCATTCCAAGTACTTTGATGACCCGCTTCACCTTATCCAAGGAGCCTAAAGAAGACTTGATTGTGGCTAGCATGGCTAGTCCAACTTGCCTAGCAGCCAATTTTCCTTCTTCTATATCCAACTCTTCCCCAATTCTTCCAATAATGAGGCTTCCATCCCGTTGAACAGTTCCATGGCCAGATAGGTAGAGAAAATTTCCTACAATTAAGCTTGGAGTATACACTCCTAAGGGCTTTGGAGCAGGTGGAAGAAGTAGTCCAAGGCTTTCAAAATTTTGTTCTGGGCTTTGCATAAAGAGTGGGGATTGGGTGACAATTAATTCAAAATTTAAAAAAAGAGGGTCTAGTATTCATTCAAATTGTTTCGAAAACTCTTTTCTTTAGAAAATTGATGCGGGTGAAGTGAGATAACCATTGCGTCAAAGAAACTTTAACAGGGAATCTAGGAGCAATACTCCAACTAAACCTGCTACTGCTACAATGGTCTCCATGAGGGTCCAAGAACGTAAGGTGTCTTTTATACTTAGGTTAAAGTATTCTTTGAACATCCAAAATCCTCCATCATTGAAATGGGAGAAGACCAAGCTCCCTGCCCCTATTGAGAGTACTAATAAATTAGGGTCTACAGCCAAGGACGGCACAAGGGGAGCAATAATTCCAGCAGTGGTCAATCCGGCAACTGTTGCTGAGCCTACTGCTATTCGAATGATGGCAGTAATTAGCCAAGCTAAGAGGAGGGGATGCATGTTCCAAGATTGTATTCCTTCTGCCAAGGCCAGGCTTACACCAGAATCGGTAAAAACCTGTTTCAATGCTCCTGCTCCCGCCACAATCAAGAGAATCATGGAAATGTCCTTAGTCGCTATGGTGTAAATGTCCATCAATTGCGACATGGTTTGTTTTCTTCGAAGCCCTAAGGAATAAGTGGCAAACCCTACCGACACGAGCATAACGACACTTGGGTTGGCTAAAAAGTCGAGGAAGGGACGCTGTGGATGGGTAGCCGATACCGACATGGACAAAATAGTGGTGGCTACTAATAAGACCACAGGAAGTAAGGCGGTAAGTACACTGTTTCCGATTCCAGGAAGCTCAGCTTCAGGTTTTGGGTCGGCCTGAAAAGTAGGTAAGGGTTGAGCAGTAATCCCTTTTAGCAAAGGCGCAAGTAGAGGACCTGCAAGGATGATGGTTGGAATTGCGATGATTCCGCCATAGAGCAGGGTCAATCCCATATTGGCATCAAACTGCCCCACAAGTGCTGCGGGTGAAGGGTGCGGAGGTAGAAAGCCATGAGTCACTGACAAGGCGGCAAGCAAGGGCAAGCCTACATACACTGCAGGCAATCGGTATTGGTAGGAGAGGGTAAAGGCAAGGGGTACCAATAGCACAAATCCTACATTGTAAAACAAGGGAATTCCCACAACTAGGCCAGTTAATGCCATAGCCCAGGTAATGTATTTCTCCCCAAAAATGCCCATTAGGAAACTAGCAATTCGTTGCGCTGCTCCACTTTCAGCCACTAATTTTCCAAGCATGGCGCCTGTAACAATCACAATGACCAAATCTCCTAACAATGCACCCATTCCTTTTTGGATGGAGCTGGCTACCTCGTTTGCAGGAAGCCCTAATAGAAAGCCTCCAGCGATTGCAGTGATTAAAAAGGAGAGAAAGGGATTCAATTTAGCCCAAACTATCAGCACCACTAAAAGGGCTATAGAAAGAAATACAAATAAAAAGGTCATGGGTTTAATGCGGTTGGTCCGTCTTGAAAGTTAGGTAAATCTTCGAAAAACTAGGAAAATACAAGCTATAAAATAGATTTGACTTCCATGTGAAATAAAATCTGTGAGGAACCACTGGAGGGTTGGAATAAAAAGGTTAAAAATTTAGAGTATGGGAAGAGAAATAAGAGCTAAATCCACTATTGCTCTTGTAGGGGAGTTTAATTGGTTTACTCAACGAAGTTCAAGCAAACTCCAAGGAAGGTGCAGGGCACTGTTGTTTAGATTTTTGATGAGCTGCATTGTAACCCGGACTTTAAGAAAATAAGGATTGAAGTTCTTTTTGGTAAGGGGTGGTTTGTGAAAAATATTCCGCAGTAATTCAAATCTATCTTGAGCGACTTGCCTAATTGCAGCTCATCTCATGGGTATTTAAGAATTGGTAACAAGTGCGCAAATGCGTTGGATAAGCCTTATATTGCAATGCAAAAATAGATGTTGGTGGAGAAAAACCAGCATCTCGGGTATCCATGCAACGTTAAGCTATCCATGAAAGCAACCTACAAATTTCTACTATTTCTGATATTTTGGACCTTTGTGGGGATAAGCCCTTCCCGGGCACAACTATGGGAAGTAAGTTTACTGACTGCAGATCCAGGAAAAGAACTTTATTCCTCTTTTGGGCACAGTGCTATTCGTCTTCGTGAATTGGTGCCTGAAGGGAGAGATGTAGTCTTTAATTTTGGAACTTTTGACTTTGATACGCCTAATTTTTATGGAAAGTTTGCTACTGGCAAGCTCAATTATATGCTGAGCATTTCCAACTACGATCGTTTTGTTGTGGAATATGACTTTTACAAAAGGGGACTACGGGAGCAAGTGTTGAATTTAACGGATGAACAAACAGATTTTTTAGTTCAGCATTTGGATGCCCAATACGACCCTGCAAGGAGATTTTACAAGTATGATTTTTTTTACAATAATTGCGCAACAAAAATTAGAGATGCCTTTGAAATTGCCATTGGCGCTCAGCTGATATGGAATGATTCCATTGCCGAGGAGAAAAAAACATTTCGGGACTTGGTGGATGAGTTCGTAGCGCCATTACCCTGGGCTGATTTTGGAATAGACTTGGCTTTGGGATCAGTCATCGATCGTCCTGCAAGCCCACGAGAAAAACAGTTTTTGCCTACCTACATGGAACAAGCATTTGCAGAAGCTACTGTCCTTCAGAATGGAGTAATTCGTCCCTTTGTAAAGCGAAGCCAGGTGATTTTGGAATATCCTGAGGAACCGTCTTCCTTTTCACTGTTCAATCCTTTGGTTGCCTTCTGGTGTTTGACCTTAGTTTTTGTAGGCCTGACTGGGTATGGATTCAAAAAAGGGAAATTGATGAAAGGCTTGGATTTCCTGCTTTTTGGAAGTCTTGGCATCATTGGATTGGTGGTCACCTTTCTTTGGTTTTTTACAGATCATACAGCAACAGTGTGGAACTGGAATCTACTATGGGCTTTTCCAGGCCACTTGGTCTTGGTATGGGGATTATTCAATCGTCCTAATGCCGCTTGGCTTTCTTCCTATCTACTCTTCGTTATAGGAGCGACAGTAATGGTTTTGTTGCTTTGGATGCTGGGACTACAATCTTTCTCCCCTGCACTAATTCCACTTCTTTTACTTATTCTTTTGCGAGCTAATTTTCTTTTCTACAACCGGAAAATTGACTGAGTCTTCCATTCATGAGTTTGTAGGATATCTAAACTTTTTTACCCAGAATTGATGTTGGAGATAAGCGATGGAATTTAAACTTACTTCAGATTATCAGCCAACAGGCGATCAGCCACAGGCCATTAAGGAGCTGGTCTCGGGTTTAAAGGCAGGAGACCCTGCACAAGTATTGTTAGGGGTAACCGGATCTGGAAAAACCTTTACGATAGCCAATGTCATTCAACAGACTCAGCGGCCAACTTTAGTTTTGAGTCATAACAAGACACTTGCTGCCCAGCTATATGGAGAGTTCAAGCAATTTTTTCCTGATAATGCAGTCGAATACTTTATTTCCTATTACGATTATTACCAGCCTGAAGCTTTTATTCCAAGTTCGGGCACCTATATCGAAAAAGACTTAAGTATCAACGAGGAAATCGAAAAACTCCGTTTGAGTGCTACATCGGCTCTTTTGTCTGGGCGTAGTGACGTGATTGTGGTAGCTTCGGTATCTTGCATTTATGGCATTGGTAACCCAGAAGAGTTTGGAAAAAATGTTTTGCGATTACAGGAAGGCGATCGGATTCCTAGAAATCAACTTCTCTTTAAGTTGGTAGATATTTTGTATAGCCGTACCCAGCAAGAGTTGACCCGGGGAACTTTCCGGGTTAAGGGAGATACGGTTGATGTGTATGTGGCCTATGCAGATTTTGGGTACCGCATAATTTTTTGGGGAGATGAAATCGAGGCTATACAGCGAATTGAGCCAAGCACGGGAAAGAAACTTTCGGATGAAAAAATCATTTCTATTTTTCCTGCAAATCTATTTGTGACTGGAAGGGACACCATCGATACTGCCATACACGAAATACAGGACGATTTGATGGCTCAACTAACCTTTTTTGAGAAGGAGGGAAAATTTTTGGAAGCGAAAAGGCTTCAAGAAAGAACAGAGTTTGACTTGGAGATGATTCGAGAATTGGGCTATTGTTCGGGAGTGGAAAATTACTCTCGGTACTTTGACCGAAGAAAGCCTGGCACACGTCCATTTTGTCTATTGGATTATTTTCCAGAGAATTACCTTCTAGTCATTGATGAAAGCCATGTGACGATTCCACAGGTAAGGGCAATGTGGGGAGGAGATCGATCTCGAAAAGTCAATTTGGTGGATTATGGATTCCGATTGCCTTCGGCTTTGGATAATCGCCCCCTTAAATTTGAAGAGTTTGAGCAGCTGATCAATCAGATTGTTTATGTGTCAGCCACACCTGCGGACTATGAATTGACAAGAACAGAAGGACTGGTAGTCGAGCAAATTATTCGTCCCACCGGACTTCTGGACCCTACCATTGAGGTTCGTCCTAGCCTAAACCAGTTGGATGATCTTTTGGAAGAGATCGATCAAACTATCAAAAAAGAAGCTCGTGTACTAGTAACTACGTTAACGAAAAGAATGGCGGAGGAACTTCAAAAGTATTTAGAGCGGGCTGGGATTAAGTCGCGCTACATTCACTCGGAAGTAAAAACATTAGATCGCGTAGAAATTCTTCGAGAGCTTCGCTTGGGAATTTTTGATGTACTGGTTGGGGTCAACCTACTGCGAGAGGGCTTGGATCTCCCGGAAGTAGCTCTAGTTGCCATTTTGGATGCGGATAAAGAGGGGTTTTTAAGAAATGAACGCTCTTTGGTGCAGACCATTGGTCGAGCTGCGAGAAACTCAGAAGGCCGGGTGATCATGTATGCAGATCAAGTGACCCATTCCATGCAGTCGGCCATTGACGAAACCAAGCGGCGGAGATTACTTCAGATCGCCTACAATCTTGAGCATAACATTACTCCAACCACCGTCATCAAGTCCAGAGACAAAATCATGGGACAAACAAAGGTTGCAGATTCCAAGAAAAACCCAAAAATGTATGCCGAGCCTATGCCAGGAGAGGCCTTTTTGGTGGCAGACCCGGTGGTTCAGTACCTCAGCAAGGATAAATTAGAGAAGTTGATCATGCAAACGCAAAAAGGAATGGAAAAAGCAGCCAAGGAATTGAACTTCATGGAGGCTGCGCGGTTGAGAGATGAATGGATGGCGCAAAAGAAACGATTAGAAGAATTGAACCGAAAGATATAAACGATTCGATCCGGGCATCATGACACTTCAGGAGGTAAAAGAACTGGCTCTCAAGGGAGAAGGACTTCAAATCGAGTTTAAAAAAAAGGCAAACTTTCCTGAAAAGATTGTTCGTGAGGTCATTGCATTGGCCAATACACATGGAGGAAGTTTACTGATTGGAGTAGACGATGACGGCACAGTAAGTGGGCAGCGGTTTATTGAGGAGGAGATTTTTGTGATGGAAAAGGCCATCCGAGAACTCATTTTTCCTCCTTTAGAAGTAGAAGTGGCAACTGTGAAACTATCGGAGAAGAAAGGAGTAGCGGTATTTCGAATCCCCCATAGTCCAAATCGACCTCATTTTCTGGTAGTTCAAGGAAAAAAATTCTCTTTTATCCGTGTTCAGGATCGTACCGTGCAAGCCAGTCGAGAGGTCTGGGAGGTGCTGCGCAAAAGCAGGGTGCCACGAGATACCGTATTCACCTATGGAAAAAAAGAAGAGGTATTGATGAAGTTTTTGGCTGAGCAACAAAAAATCACTGTCAAAGAGTTTGCCAAGGTAGCCAGTATTCCACTTTATTTGGCCTCTAAAACGCTCGTTCGCCTAGTAGTTGCGAATGTGCTGCAACTACATCCGCAAGAGGGAGCAGATTTTTTTACAATACGGGAGTAGGGAGAACGATGCCTGTTCGTTGGGTAAATCCACGATTCCCTTGAAGTCCTCCAGTATGAACCATTAGAATTCGAGAGCCTGGAGGAAAATGGTTTTTCTTCAATAAATCCCAGCAGGCAAAAGCCATTTTTCCCGTGTAAATAGGATCTAGAGGGATATCAAACTTCTCCCAAAACCAGTGGATAAAGGAAATCAGCTCCGCCGTCCATTTGGCATAGCCCCCCTGGTGATACTGGGTAACTAGTTCAATACTGCCATTGGTTTGTATGCTTTCTGCCCGTAAAAGTTTGGTTATTTCGTCCCGGATCCCTTCTCCTTTTAAAGCAGAAATTCCGAGTAATTTTTGGTGAGAAAAGATGGAGGCAGCTATCCCTGCAAAAGTACCTCCAGTGCCGATGGGAACTAACACATGAGAGGTGTCTGATTGGCTTGAAGATAAAATTTCACGTGCGCCTTGGATGGCAAAGGTATTGGTGCCACCTTCTGGAATTAGGTAAAAATTCCCAAATTTTTGGCGCATTAGTTCAAGAAAAGCAGGTTGGCTTTTTTCCCTATACTGTGTGCGTGAAACACCTATTAGCCTCATGCCGGCAGACTTAGCAAAGTTTAGAGTGGGATTTTTTGAATCAAGTGATTCTCCCCGGATAATCCCAACAGCAGTTAGACCTACTTCCTTTGCCGCAGCCGCGGTAGCATAAATATGATTGGAATAAGCTCCACCAAAAGTTAACACTTGTTGATGGTTTTGGTTGAGGGCTTCTTGTAAGTTGTACCTGAGCTTAAAAAATTTATTTCCTGATACCTCAGGATGAACCTGATCCAATCGTAAGACCTGAAGTGCTACTTGCTTTTGATCAAGTAGTGGGTGTGATAGGAGGTCACATGAGATAGGCGGGCGGAGGAGCATTAAAACTATTTTGACAAAGTTACGAGACATCCTCCTATTTTTGTAGCATGACTGAACAGCATCTTGAAGAAGACTTTGAAGAGGATGAGTTAGCCTTGTATGAACACCATCGAATTGTAGTGGACAAAGGGCAGTCTCCCGTTCGGATTGATAAATTTTTAACAGAACGGATTGCCAATGCCACTCGCAATAAGGTGCAGCAAACCATCGACTCTGGAGGGGTACAAGTCAATGGCCATTCCGTCAAGTCCAATTACCGAATCAAAGGGCTAGATGATATCCGGGTGCTTTTGGAAAAAACACCCCGAGATACCGAAGTAATTTCTGAAAATATTCCCTTGGACATTGTTTTTGAGGATGACGACTTGTTGGTAGTCAATAAGCCGCCTGGCATGGTTGTTCATCCAGCACATGGCAATTGGTCGGGTACTTTGGTGAATGGCTTGGTTTTTCATTTTGAAAATTTACCTGAGATGAAAGGAAATGTAGGAAGGCCTGGGCTAGTCCATCGAATAGATAAGGATACTTCTGGCCTTTTGGTGATTGCAAAGACCGAAGAAACAATGGCTCCATTGGCAGCACAATTTTTTCACCATACTATTCAGCGAACGTACTTAGCTCTTATTTGGGGTGAGCCAGAGTTGGATGAAGGCACTATTGTAGGAAATGTGGGGCGTAGTGCCAAGGACCGCAAGGTGATGGATGTTTTTCCAGATGGAAGTCAGGGCAAGCATGCGGTTACTCATTGGAAAGTAGTGAAGCGCCTTCGGTATGTGTCTCTTGTTCAGTGCACCTTAGAAACGGGGAGAACGCATCAAATTCGTGCGCATTTTAAATTTTTGGGCCATCCCTTGTTCAATGATGCGATGTATGGGGGAGACAAGATTCGAAAAGGAACTCAGTTTGCCAAATACAAAAGTTTTATCAGCAATTGCTTTCAGGCCATGCCTAGGCAAGCCTTGCATGCAAAAAGCTTGGGTTTTGTTCACCCAATCACTAAAGAAAACCTCTATTTTGAAGCACCTTTACCCACTGATTTTTCAACTGTTCTCGCTAAATGGGATCACTATGTTCAGGTAGATTAATACTTTTACTGATTGCCGGCAGTTATTCAAACAATTTTTTTCCTTCCAGTTGGGGCATAGCCTACTATTTAATTTACTTCTTTAGAAGAACTAGACTACCTATTGATATCAATTCTTCAATTTTAATTGGTCAAATAGGTATAAAATTTACACACCCATATATTTCAATCGATTTCCTTAAAAATAATGTAAATTTTTATAAATTTTATTGAATAATATGTAAATAAAGAGCGCCTGTTGTATATTTGTCCTGTTGAAATACTTCAGGTAATTCATTCGTGTAAGGCAAAAAAATGAGATTTTTTTCTCAATTAGTTAGGAAAATAAAACAAAAATTTACTCAGCGTAGTTTTGTTTTTTGAAGGTTCGATTCCTTCCCTTACAACAGGTTATTTTGGGTTTATTGTTAATTGACTAAAACCATGAAATTTTATTTCATGGTTTTTTTATTTGCCTACCTGTATGAATTTAAATTTTCAAGACGGCATTTTAGGCATCAATTTTCAAGTTATATTTATCAATACAATAAAAAAAATGTCATTTAAATAAAAATACAATAAAAAAATCAACAAAACATTAAATAAATTTTAAAATAATAACCTTTTTTATACATTTGCTTCTGTTGCCATTAAGGGGAACAAAGTAAGTGTACTAATTATTTAAAAAAATACCTTGTAGGGTGTTGAAATTGGCAGACAAGCCCTCCTGTCTCGGGGGTGGGGATGCCGGTCATTAGATCGGAACGGGATAAAGCATGTTTCAACTAGAGTATGCCTAACTGCCGCGTGGAGGTTCGAATCCTTCCCCTACAGCAATTTAAAAAGCAGCCAATTGGCTGCTTTTTTCGTATAAGGGATATTAGTTGGTATATTTAATCCATATTACTTTTATATGGGGACCAAGTCTACTTCTCAGGAAAATCCCAAAAGGTCTGCCTTACGGAAAAGCGTGTTAAGAGTACTAGGGTTGTCCTTGCTTACGATTTTAACCCTAGAGTTTACCCTCTATTTTGGATCGAACCTTTTCCTAGGTAACCTCCTCCGAAAAAAATTAAATAACTCCTTCAATGGGGTTTACGAACTGGAATTTAACCGTGTTCATCTATCACTGATTCGTCGAGGAATAATTTTTGATGGGATTGTTATGCAGCCTATTCATCTTGAAAAGGCTACTTCTGAACAGGTTATATTTGAGTTGACCTTAGATGAACTTTCATTTACTGGCCTCTGGTATGGACTTCAAAATCAAGAGTTGTACGTTCGTGAAGTTCAGCTAAACCGTCCAAATTTTAAAGTAGTATCCTCCCCAAACGACTCTCTTTCACAACAAGACAAAGGTTCTCAAAGCGAGGTTCGTTCCCCGATTGCACTCTTGGAGAATGAATTAAGGAAAAGTATCCAAAAATTACCACTGGCTGGTATTTATGTTGGAAGAGTTTTTGTAAATCAAGCCCAAGTATTTTTTTTAAATTTTTTAAGTCAACAAGAACTGCTGGCTAAAGAAGCTTCTTTTACAGCTTTGGACATGCATTGGACTCCAACCCAAACTTGGGAAACCCCCTTTAATGCACGAGGGTTCGAATTTGCATTGGAGGGAGTTACTTACGCTTTGCCTGATGGCATACACCAGATTTCATCAAAAAAAGTCATTATTTCTTCTCTTGAGGAGACCATAGATCTTCAAGAATTTAAATTGGTTCCAGACCTAAGTCAATCTAGCTCCTCCTACTATTCCTTAGCATTGGCTAAGCTTCACCTTCAGCAAGTTGACTTAAATGAGGCCTTTAGGTCTGCAAAGCTTGATTTGGAAGAACTTGTTTTGGATGAGCCGCAAATAGAAGTGATTCAATCTTCCTTTTCGGTCGCTCCATCACAAGTATCTGGGGATTTACATGCATTCATTCGAGGTAAATTAAATCAGTTCACCATCAAAGAATTCGCTATCCAAAACGGCAGTTTTTTAAAAAAAGAAAAAGAAGATTCGCTTCGAAATCGAATCCAATTGCATGACCTTGATTTAAAAATGACAAATTTTTACTTAGGTCAAGATTCTCTGAGAAGGGAGCATCAATTTTTTTATGGCTCAGATGCTTCCCTAGCTGTTGGACATGCTGTGCTCTTTTTGGGAGATGGAGTTCATCGTGTAGAAGGCGAGAATCTAGAGGCCTCCACATTTAAGAATGAGCTGACTGGAACCAAAATCAAGCTCATGCCAAGAGATTTGTCTTCTCTTAAAGAATTCAATCAGCCTAGTTATCAATTGGATCTGGCAGAGTTTACCTTTGGTAAGGTAGATTTGAAAAAGTGGTACAGTAAAGGAGAATTGGAGATTGAAACCTTGATCTTAAAAAAACCTCAGCTACTAATTCGAGAAACCCATCTCTCCCAACCAAATTCTGAAAATACCTCTTTTATTCCCTTACTTAATGGGATAGTAAATCGTGTTGCAATACAATCATTCAAAATTGAGGAGGGAACCCTAGTACTGAATGAAGAATCGGGGGTCAAGAGTAATGACTTGGATTTAGGTAAGTTTAGTCTTGCCTTGGAGAAATTGCAGCTCGAACCAAAAGAGGAGGCGACAGCTATTCAGCAACAACTTCAATTTGCAGAGGTGTTGCTGACCTTATACGATTACCGGCTTAAACTTCGAGACAACCTCCACGAGTTTTTAGCAGAAGAGCTAAGCATCGATTCAAAAAGTGAACGGTTAGAAATTAAAAATCTAAGGATACAACCTGCCGATTCTACTCAAATTGAGGAGCAACTGCAGGTATTGGGAAAAACAACTGCGGTAAATTTCACAGTACCACTTTTTCGAGCCAATGGAGTAGGTTTTGTGGAGGCCTTATTCGAGCAGAAGTTAAGACTGAATCACCTTCAATTGGATTTTCCACGAGTCCATTGGTCAACCTATCGATCCAAGGAAACTAAGGCTTCTGAAAATGTACTAGGTTCGGCAGAGGACCTTAAAGCCCTTTTATTGGGTTATTTTGAGGATATCGAGGTGGATTCAGTTTCGATCTCCAATGCAAAAATCAGGTATGTGAATAGGACAAAAGAAGCAGTGACCAAGTTTGAAGAGGATCAACTTTTTTTCACATTAAAGAATTTTGCACTTCACAAAAAAGGCAATCTTTTTGAAAACCGTGCCTTATTTTCAGATGAGGTAAATTTAACTTTCAATTCCTATACATTTAGTCTAGCGGGAGGAAAATACCTGGTTGATACGGATTTCCTCAACTACAACTCTCGGACACGATCCTTGGATTTTGAAAACTTGAGGCTCCTACCTGGAAAAGTGGCAGATCGCCGACTAGCTTTGGGGTTCAATTTTCCAAAGGTTTCATTTCGAGGAGTAAATTTGGAGGAATTTATTTTTGATAACGTACTGGATCTTGAAAAGTTAGAAATTGATGGGGGAGAAATCTCAGTGGGGTTGGACCCGCAGGTACGTCTGCTAAGTAAACTAGCCTTAAAAAGAAAAAACTTAGCCTTGGAACGTGCAGTGGAGCGGATACATATTGACACCATTTCTTCGGAAAATGCTACTTTACAGCTTAATTTTTTGGACCAAAATCAATCAAAAAAGGGGATAAAAACGGGCTTTGGTCTCTACATCACCCAGTTTGACTTAGATAGCCTTCGAGTCCGAACTCAGGATCTTTCCAAAACTTACCAAGGGGTTAATTTGGGGCTCACCAACTTTGAATTCACCCTTCCCGATAGTGTTCATACGCTTAAATTTGATGCATTTGGATTTGGGGATAATCAAGAAGAATTGATTTTTTCAGGATTGAGTATTCACCCTAAAAACACTTCAGGTACCTCAGGAATTCCTGTCTTTGATGGGAAAATTGAACGGGTGTTACTCAAGAAAAATAGCATGCTGGATATTTTGAATACCAAGAAGGTAGACTTACGGGAAGTGCGAATTCAAAACCCGAGCCTTTCTATTTTCTTGGATAGTTTGCCAGTTCCCAAGGCAAATGGGTTGAATGTAGTCCAAGAAAAACCAGCCCGATTCATCCAATCCCTCGTACTAGGTGATCTTGTAGTGGAAAATGGAAAGTTTGATTTTTTCAGAAAAGGGGGGCAAGCACTACCAAATCTTAGTTTTCCTCAGGTGGATGCTAGATTAGCTCAGTTGGGTATTGATGCATTATCAATAGGGCAACTTCCCACCTGGCAAGCGCTCTTCTCAAAAATCTCTTCGTTTAGCTTAAATAACTACCAAGCGTACCTGCAGGATAGTGCCTACCTCCTTTGGGTGGATCGACTTCAATTTATAGATCAGGACCTTTCTGTACATGGGCTAAATTATCGTCCTGTAAAGGGGATTTATGGGTATTTGAGCAGTCTGCCTTTTCAACAGGAGGCAGTAACTGCCCGGATTAAGGAACTTGAATTTCAAGGGATAGAACTACAAAAATTAGGGAAAGAGTACCTGATCAAAGGGGATCTTTTAAGTCTTGAAAACGCAAGAGTAGATCTTTTTAGGGACAAAAGAAAGCCTATGGATCCACTGATGTACAAGCCCATGCCTCAATACTTAGTAGGACACGCGCCATTGAATTTGGATCTATCTTCTTTTCAGGTCCGTGATAGTCGCTTGCGGTATTGGGAGTTTGGAGAAAAGTCCACGCTACCTGGAAGGGTGGCTTTCCAGAATGTCCAACTGGATTTGGCTCCTCTTTTTCTTCGTCAAGGACAACCGTATCCGATCAGTTCGCTTCGTTTAGGTATTTCCGCTCAAATGAGTGATAGTAGCCAGATTCAGGTCCGTAGTCAGTTGTATTTTGAACAAGACAATCCTATGGAAGTGGAGGTAGAGTTGGACCGCTTTGCTTTTGCGGAGGTAGAGGATTTTCTTTCAAAAACAGCATTTGTAAGGCCAATTGCAGGAGGAGTTACTCATGGGATATGGCAATTTCGCTTGGATGAGCAGGTGGCAGTGGGGAATATGGTATTGGGCTATGAAGACCTAAAATTTCAATTTTTGGATAGTTTAACCCTAGAGCCGGGTAAGGGTAAATTGAAATTGTATTCGTTCTTAGCCAATAACTGGGCGAAGAAATCAAATCCAACAGCAGGGACTACTGCTAGTCGACGTAGGGAAATTTACCAACTAAGGGATACCCAAAGGTCGGTAGTGAATGCCTGGTGGAAAGCTACTTATGTTGGATTAAAAAGTTCATTCGGATTTGGAAAGTCAAAGGCCCCAAAAAATATCCGAAAAGAAGACGATAATTAAACCTTAAAAGCAAAATCGCCTTCTAAACTTGATCATTACAAAAAAAGGAGTCAAAAAGACTCCTTTTTATAGTTGCAGTTGGATTGACTTAGCCATTCATACTGATCAAGAATTCCGCATTGTCACGCGTTCCTTTCATACGCTGAAGTAGAAATTCCATGGATTCTTGAGAAGTCATGTCACTCATTAGTTTCCTTAATATCCAAACACGCTGCATTTCTTCTTTATCCATCAATAAGTCTTCTCTACGTGTTCCAGAGCTAAGGACATCAATTGCAGGATAAATTCTACGATTCGCCAATTTACGGTCTAGGGCCAATTCCATGTTTCCTGTACCTTTGAATTCTTCAAAGATAACCTCATCCATTTTTGATCCAGTTTCTACCAATGCGGTAGCAATGATGGTTAAGGAACCGCCATTTTCCACATTTCGTGCAGCACCAAAGAAACGCTTCGGTTTGTGTAGTGCATTGGCATCCACTCCTCCGGAAAGGATTTTGCCTGAGCTAGGGACAACAGTATTGTGAGCTCTAGCTAGGCGAGTTATGGAATCCAACAGGATGACCACATCGTGTCCTACTTCTACCATTCGTTTTGCTTTTTCAAGCACGATGTTTGCCACTTTTACATGGCGTTCCGCTTGTTCATCAAAGGTAGACGAGATGACTTCTGCATTCACAGATCTTGCCATGTCAGTCACTTCTTCAGGGCGCTCATCAATGAGTAAGATCATGAGATGCACTTCGGGGTGATTTACTGTAATCGCATTTGCTATTTGCTGTAAGAGTACAGTTTTACCTGTTTTGGGCTGAGCAACAATCATTCCACGCTGTCCTTTCCCAATTGGAGCAAATAAGTCTAGTATTCGGGTGGAATAGCCATCTGTTTTTGTCGACAAGTTTAATCGTTCTTCAGGAAACAATGGAGTCAAATATTCAAAAGGAACTCGATCTCTAATTTCGTCAGTGGTTTTGCCATTCACCGTATTGATTTTCAGAAGGGCAAAATATTTTTCTCCTTCTTTTGGTGGGCGGATGGTTCCTTTAATATGGTCGCCTGTTTTTAGTCCGAAGTGCTTGATTTGACTTGGAGACACGTAAATATCGTCTGGGGAAGCGAGGTAATTGTAGTCCAAGGAACGAAGGAAGGCATAGCCATCTTGAACAATCTCCAATACACCTTCATTTTCAATAACGCCATCAAATTCTCTAGGACTTATGAAGGGCTTTTTACGGGCATTGTTGGGAAGCATTTCTCCGGTAGAACTAGTTGCCTCTTCTGGGGAATTGAAATTTTTTCTTCTGGGAAGCTGTACTTCTTCACGGTCCTGATTTGCTCCTTCTTGGCTTGCTGGTAGGGGTTCATTGCCTCCATTTTCCTTGGGGGCCTCAACCTCAATCACCCGCCTACGAGGTTTAAACGATTTAGGTTCCTCTGAAGAATCACTTAGAGGAGCTCTTCGCTCAGGTCGAGGAGTAAATTCTTTGACAGGTTTTACAAAGGGCTTCGGTGATTTCTCTTCTGTTGGAATAGATGGGCGCTCTTCTTCCTTGGCTGGCAATGGGCTAAGCTCCGGGATTTCATTGACGTTTTGTCTTCTAAATTTGGGTTTGAATTCCGTTGGTTCTTCTGGAGATTCCTGGGAGGATCCTGTTGGAGATTCTATTTTCTCTTCTTCCGCCGTTCCATTTTCCACAATGGAAGGCTTTTTCTTTGGAAGTGCTTGCTCTGGGATAATTGCTTGCTGGTCCAGAATGGCATACACGAGTTCGTCTTTTTTCAAAGATTTGGAGTTTTTCACTCCAAGTTCCTCAGCAATCTCTTTCAATTCAGATAAAAGTCTGATTCTGAGTTCTTCTATGTTGTACATAAAGAGGGGATCAAATAATTAGGATCGATAAAATGTGGTTTTGGGATCGTAAATAATTTTCTGTGCCAAAAAGTGCTGCAGGAAAAGTTCTAGCTAGTGTGAGCCGAATGCTTTATTTACGTATTGTCTGCAATATTACTTGTTGAAGTTGGATTTAACAAATTTTTCTTTTTTTCAAATCCATACATCTGTTTATTAGGGCTCAGTGAAGGAGCTGCCGAATGATTTGAAGTGATTTTAAAGGTTTAGGTTGTGCTAGGTGATGGGAATGGAATTCTACCAAGTGGTCCAACAATTTGCGACGAAGGGAAATGGAAAGGGAAGACTTTGGAAAATAGGAATGGGTCAGTAAATCGTTGAGGTAGGGTAATACTAGTGAAAGTTCCTCAGGATTAAAGGGATGGTGCATGCTTTCTACCAAAAATCCATCTGCAAGGTCTGGAGCAAATCCAAGGTGTTTTGCATTTTCAAGTAAAAAGACGAGGGGAAAATGAGCTAAGGGGGTATTGGAGTGGTCTAAAATGGAAATACTTTCCTGTAAGAAATCAAATAATTCTTCATTTTGATAGCCTTCAAGAATACTTCGATGAATAACTTCTGTTGCGAAGAGTGCTAGGCTTGTTCGGACCATATCAAAGGGGATGTTTCGCTGGGGCTGCTTGATTTTAGCTTCTGAAATTCGCTGTAATCCAGGATTTTCCTTTTCGTATACCACTAGCTCAAGGAGGGTAAGCGGCTGGTATAAGGCTATTTTACTTCCCTTTCCGAGACTCCTTACCCCATGGACCAAATATCCCTTGAGTCCAAGTTCGCGTGTAAAAATCCGGACAATAATGCTACTGTCCTTGTATTTAATGTGGTTCAATACGATGCCGAGCGTTTTTTTAAGCATAAAGGGATTATTGGCCTAGGTCTTCGTAGAAGCATTTTCTACAACGGGCTTCGTAACTTTCTTTTTCGCCGAGGACTACTTTTTCCTTTAGCGCAGAAAGCCGAAAGGAAAAAGCAGCCAAATCTCCACATTTCATACAAATGGCATGTACTTTAGTCACGTATTCGGCGATTGCCATTAGTTTAGGCATGGGGTCAAAAGGGTTGCCTTCAAAGTCCATATCCAATCCAGCAAGGATAACTCGCTTTCCTTGGTTGGCAAGTAACTGGACCACACGCACGATATCCTCATCAAAGAATTGAGCTTCATCAATGCCAACCACATCACAGGTTCCGCTGAGTAGTAGAATATCTCCGGCAAAGGATACAGGAGTAGATCGTATGCTCGTTTCGTTGTGTGATACAATATGCATTTCATCGTAGCGCGTATCCACCTTAGGTTTGAATATTTCCACTTGTTGTTTTGCCAATCGTGCTCGTGTAAGTCTACGAATCAATTCTTCTGTTTTCCCTGAAAACATAGAGCCACAAATGACTTCTATTTGCCCTTTCTGTTCGGCATGTTTTTTTCGGATGGGCGAGGGCTCAATAAACATACTTATTCGGTATACATTAAATGGGGAAACTTATAGGGGTCTAAGACCTTAATGGTTAGAGATTTTTTCAGTAGTTGCGTTTGACAGGCCAATCGTTCCGAAGGAGCCAACCTTCCCAATGATCTAAATTGCAGTTCCTGAGGTGTTTCTAAACTTAAATTTTCTAATCCTTCTAAAATAAGCATTTTGCAAGTAGTGCACCTTCCTTTTTTGCCACAGGCATGCATCCAATCTATTCCATTTTCATGAATTATTTCAATAACTTTACGTGAAGTATCTGCTGAATCTATGCGTTTATTTGCAAGATTTTGAATGCAAATCTGAACCATCACTTTGTTTTTTTTGAAAACTACCTGCTTTTATGACCGCTCAAATTAACGGCAATTATTTAGAAAAATATGCCATTGCTTATGCAGAATTGGTTTGTAACCAGTTTTTCAATGATAGGCAATTTATCACGGGGCAAGAGATCATCCAACTTACGCCAAGTACTCAAGTAAATTTTTTTATTATCAAACGCTTGTTTGAATTGTGGCAAGAGGAATTGGGAAAGCTGAAGTCTAGCCCTTTTTTCGATTACCGAGATATTGCTGTTCATGAGGCCCTCACCCAATTCATGAATGTGCTCTCTAGGCGAATTAAAGTCGAGCGGATTCATTTAGAAGGGATATTACAAGTTGCGGTTCAAAAATCAATTCAAGTGGCCACTGACCCCGTCACTTTTTATCAACAGGAAGTTGCCAAAGCCCCTGCTGGAAAAATTAATGAATACCTCAAGGAGAATAAAAAATACTACAAATGGAATGAGAAGCTGGTAACTTCTTTAATTGACAAAGCGGGGATAGGGATTGAGGTTGCTAGTTATTGTCAAGCAATTGAAATGAACTTTAAGGCACTTGAAGGGAGCTTAGATGCGATGCATGAATTAATCGCAACGATAGGAGAGACACTAGTTTTTGATCTTGTGACGTATAGGGGAGAAGAAATAGGCGGGCAACTATCAGCTGAAGAAGAAGGTAGTCAAGCAGAAAAAGAAGAGGTAGAACCCATTCAAGGTACTATAGAGACCCTCCCAGACCATGGCGCTTCTTCCCTTTCTACTTCAAATGAAAGCGGAAAAAGCCCTGATTCACCTCCTTTCACTACTCAAGAATTGGATCCTGTTCGTTTGAAAGCACTATTTGAGACCGAATCTTACCGTGGAATGAAGGGGATTTTAGGCCAATTGTCAGAAAGTCTAGCGTTAAATCAGCGGTTTATGTTTACCAAGGAACTTTTTGATGGAAATGCGGACTTACTTCGCCATGCCTTAAAATCTATAGATGATGTAGCGACCTTTGAAGAGGCTGTTGCCTTAATCAACGGACGTTTTGTGGTTGAATTGGGTTGGAATTGTGAATCTGAGGAGGTGTTGGAATTTATGCAGCAGGTCTACCGAAAATTTGTTAGTTAACGTTTAACCTAAAAAAGGAGGGGCAAGAATTCTTGCCCCTCCTTTTTTAGGTTTCCACATTATCCTGTCTAGTTGATTCTTCCCAACTGAGATGCCCGAGACGAATCTAACTTGATGAAGATAAAAAGTAAAATCGTAAAGGACCAAAGAGAAGACCCCCCGTAGCTAAAGAAAGGAAGAGGAATTCCAACCACAGGAAATAATCCAATGGTCATGGAAATATTGATCATAAAGTGAAAAAGTAGAATAGAGATTACTCCATAGCCATAAATTCTAGAGAATCGTGTCTTTTGTCGTTCGGCCATGATGACTAAGCGGTAAAGTAAGCCTGCAAAAAGGCCTATGACTACTACACTTCCCAACCAGCCAAACTCTTCTCCTAGTGTACAGAAGATAAAATCAGTGTCTTGTTCGGGAACAAAATCAAACTTTGTTTGGGTACCTTCTAAGTATCCTTTCCCAAATAAGCCCCCAGATCCAATCGCAATTTTGGATTGAGTAACGTTCCAGCCTACACCAAGAGGATCAATTTCAGGGTTGAAAAGTACCATGACTCTATTTTGTTGGTGAATTGGGAGTTTAGACACCACAAAATCAATAGAGTAGATGTAGGCAATGAGTCCAATTCCGATCAAGGAAAAAGCTAGAATTCGTTGCCAGGATTTTTTTCCCAGGTAGATTAAGGCGCCTACCATTGCCACAATAAAAGCCGCGAGGTACAAGTTGTTTTCGACGCCTAAAGCCAGTAGGGTAATGGCGATGGCTCCTAATCCTACTCCAAAATACCATTGAGGAAGACCCTCTCGGTAGAACATCAGTAAAAATGAAAAATATACCATGGCGGTGCCGGTATCGGGTTGCAGTAGAATCAATCCGATAGGGACTAATAGGACCAAAAAAGCGATAATTTGGTAATTGCGTTTACTTAATTCAAAGGTGGGCCGTTCCATCACCTTAGCCAATGCCAATGCAGTGGCAAACTTTGTAAATTCACCCGGCTGGATTCTGAATTCTCCGACTCCTATAGATAAAATTTGGCCATTCACTTCCTTTCCAAAAAAGGGCGTAAGTACGAGAATGAGTAAAAATAGCAGGTAGATGACAAGCGATAAATTTTCAAAAAAGCGGTAGTCTGCCACCATGATTATGGTAATCAAGCCAATGGAAGTGCCAATCCATATCAATTGCTTGCCAGAGCTGATGGAAAAATCGAAGATGCTTTTTTCCACTTGGCTATCGAAGACAACGGCATAAATGTTAAACCAGCCGATCATGACTAAAACAAAATAGATGGATACGGCAATCCAATCTACTCGATTGATTTGAACATCAGTTTCTTTCATTTAATAGACAAAATTACCTGCAAGTACATAATCTTGGAGTTCGGTTCTAGCAACAGTTCTTCGGAGGTACTTTTCAATCATAAGCGATGCCGTAGTAGCTGCCGCGCGTCCACCCCAACCTGCATTTTCTACATAAACAGCAATAGCTATTTTTGGGTCATCTTTAGGGGCAAATGCAATGAATACGGAATGATCTTCTCCATGCGGATTTTGGGCTGTTCCTGTTTTGCCTGCAATGACCAGGTCCTTCATTACTGCTCGAGGAGCAGTTCCATAAATTGCTTCTGCCATTGCATCTTGGATTAGATCGAAATGGTGTGGGTCTACTCCTACAGTATGCTTTTCTTGGAATTTTCTTGGGATTTGTTTCGGATCTCCATTGATAGCTTTCACCAAGTGCGGGGTGTAATAGTACCCTTTGTTGGCAAATATTGCCGCAAGGTTTGCCATTTGAAGTGGTGTGACTTCCATTTCCCCTTGTCCAATTGATAAGGAATAAATAGTAGAATACTTCCACCTTCCTTCTCCATAGATCCGGTCATAGAGTTTGCTCGAAGGGACATTTCCTCCTTTTTCTCCACTCATGTCTATACTTAACGGTGCTCCCAAACCAAATTTTAGTACTTTTTCTCGCCATGCATTTAATCCAATTTCCGTGTCTTTAAAGGTATTTGAGGAAACATCTTGATTGATAATCTGACGGAAAGCTTGATGGTAATAGGGGTTGCATGAATTTCGGATTGCCCCAAACAGGTTTACAGGACTTGGATGGTTGTGGCAAGCGACTAAGGACCGGTTGCAGGCAAAAGTGGTATTAGGGGTTAAAATCCCTTCCTGTAATCCAATCAAGCTCTGTACGATCTTGAATATGGACCCGGGAGGATAAGTTGCCATAATGGGGCGATTGAATAAGGGTTTGGATGCATCCTTATTGAGCTTGCTGTAAGTTTTTCCAAATGCCGCTCCAGTAAGTTCATTTGGGTTGTAGAAAGGCGCGGATAGCATAGCCAAGATTTCCCCCGTTTTTGGTTCTATTGCCACCACTGAACCAGTCTTACCGCTCATCAGAAGCTCTCCATAAGCCTGTAATTCTAGATCTAGGGTGGAAGTTAGGTTTTTGCCGGCAAAGGAAAGGGTATCGTATTGTCCTTGCTTAAATGGACCCTTATCTACCCCTCGCACATTTACCATCTTGTATTTGACCCCTTTTTTACCTCTTAGTTCGTTTTCATAGTATTTTTCTAACCCACTCAGTCCAATGTAATCACCTTGTGAATAATACAATAAAGTGTCTTTTTTTAGCTGTCCTGCACTAATCTCCCCTAGGTATCCTAAGGCATGAGCAGCTATGGGGCTAGGATAGGATCTGACAGAACGGGTAAGGATAAATAGACCAGGATAATCCACCAAAAAATCTTGAATTCTCGCAAAGTCCTTTGTGGACAACTGCTTGATTAATGGAGATGGTTTTACTCTAGAATAGGATTTTGCTGCATTGTAACCTTCGATAAGCTCGTCCTTACTGATGCGGAATAGATCACAAAAGCGTGTAGTATCGCCCACTTGAAATTCTCGAGGAACCACCATTAAATCAAAAATGGGGTCATTAAAAACCAGTAGTTTACCAGTGCGGTCATAAACCAAACCTCGGTAAGGATGATCGACTACTCGTTGAATGGCATTGCTTTCAGCTCTTCTTAAAAAGCTGTCATCTACCACCTGGATGGTAAAAAGTTTAAGTAACAATACCGAACTCACCAAGAAAATGACTAATACGATTACGGCAGCACGCTGGTCTCTCATAAAATTCCTCTTTTACGTTTAAAGAACAACAGTTGGACTAAAATGGTGAGGAAAAAGGTGAATACCGAAGAGAAAAAGCTTTTACTAACAACGGAAATGAAAGTTCCTGTACCCCAA
>JAURGC010000175.1 GCA_030833985.1 Algoriphagus sp.
ACTTTGGGCATGTTCCGTAAGCTTCAAGCTACCGCCTTGCCAGGTGCCAAGAAAAGGAATTAGTTGAATCAACTTGGTTGGATATGCATACAAGACTGGAGTTAATGCCCCACAAATCCTAATATCAATGGACAATTCTTCATTGATTTCACGAACCAAACTGTCTTCAGGGCTTTCGTCTGCTTCTATTTTACCTCCAGGAAATTCCCAGTAGCCAGCCAAATCCATGGCAACGCCGCGCTGAGTAGCCAAAATTTTTCCCTGATGAAAAAGAAGGAGGCAGCTGACTTGGATGGGCTTCACAACACTGAGAAAATTTTTAAATCCTAGAAGATTACAAAAATGCCATTTTTAATTCGATTTAAGAAGAAAGCTGATAACGGTAGACTTCCTAAAGTCATTTATCTGTAGGTTCCAGGTATTTTGAACCGCCTGTACGATTGCGGAGAATCATTATTTTCTATTTTTGTATCTATGCAACTCGAGATGCACAAAAAACTGCTCCTGGTCCTCCTGATTTCAGGCTCGGTATTGGTTATAACCATGACCTTTTACTTTTACCAGGTATTTCTTAGTGCCAATACGCTGCGGGACAATCAAGAGTCTTATTTTTTAAAAATTCCTTCAAACGCTGTTTTTTCTCAAGTGTCCACCCAACTCTACGACGATAAAGTAATAAACGATGCCTTAAGTTTTAGTTTTGTGGCAAAGCTACTAGGCTACCAAGAAGCTGTAAAGCCAGGGCTATATCGGGTAGATCCCAACATGAATAATCTTGACTTGGTCCGTATGCTTCGGGCTGGTGAGCAAGTGCCAGTTAGGGTGACTTTCAATACCATCCGGACTAAAGAAGAGCTTGCAGAAAAAATCACTGCCAATTTGGAGGTAAGCGAGGAACAGTTTTTAGCATTGCTTCGGGATTCGGTATACATCCGTAGATTTGATTTTGAGGAAGAAACTATCCTGAGTTTATTTCTACCTAATACCTATGAATTTTGGTGGAATACTTCGGCAGAAGGGATTTTTGAGCGGATGCATCAAGAATATCAGAAATTTTGGACTGAGGAACGGAAACAGCAAGCTTCAGCCTTGGGCTTGAGCCAAAAAGAAGTCAGCACATTAGCTTCAATTGTACAGGCAGAGAGCCAAAAAACTGACGAGAGAGCAAGGATTGCAGGGGTATACCTAAACCGAATTCGTACGAAAATGCCCCTTCAAGCGGACCCTACCCTAGTCTATGCGGTAGGTAACTTTAGCCTCAAGCGTATTTTAAATGTGCATAAAGAAATCAACAGTCCTTACAATACTTATAAAAACCTGGGGCTCCCACCGGGCCCAATCAACCTCCCCGATATCAATTCCTTAAATGCGGTATTAACTGCGGAACAACACAAGTACCTCTATTTTTGTGCTAAAGAGGATTTTTCAGGTTACCATTCCTTTGCCGTAACCTACAACGAGCACCTCAACAATGCGAGACGTTACCAAAAGGCATTAAACGCCGCAAAAATCTTCTAATATGTTTAAAGCCAAAACACAAATCCGGGTTCGGTACGCTGAAACAGATCAGATGGGTTACGTGTATTACGGCAATTACGCCATGTACTTTGAAGTAGCTCGTGTTGAGGCCATGCGATCTATAGGGTTTTCCTACCGAACAATGGAAGAGGGAGGCATCTTAATGCCGGTCCTAGAAAGCCACATCACCTACCTTAAACCAGGTAAATACGATGATTTGCTCACCATTCATACCCTGATCTCCGAGCTACCGGGTGTAAAAATTCGATTTGACTATCAGGTAAGTAATGAGGAGGGCGAGCAAATTGCACGGGCTTGGACAACACTGGCTTTTTTAAAAAAGGAAAATCACCAGCCTACCCGGCCTCCAAAGGAGTTAATTGAATTACTAAACCCTTATTTTAACTAAGTTACGCTGCTGTGCTCCAAGAACGAATTTTAAAATGGCGTATTCGATTGCAATTGAAGGCAAGAGTATTGAAGAAAATTCATTTTGGCAGCAAAAACAAAAACCTATACGATGTCATTCGGATATTTATCCAGCAACTAAAGAAAGACGATATCAACGAGCGGGCCGGCTCTATGGCCTTTAGTTACACCATCGCTTTATTTCCCTTGCTTTTATTTTTACTGAATCTAATCCCCTATTTGCAGGATTTTTTTCCGATGGTAACCACGAGTAATATCCTTTTCTTTGTAGAAGGCATCATGCCGGTAGAAGTGTATGAGTCCATCTCCTCCACTTTATTGGACATTATTTCAAGGCCCCGACAAAGCCTGCTTTCCTTAGGCTTTTTCTTTGCACTATTTGCCTCCACACAAGGGGTAATTTCCATGATGAACTCTTTCAATTCGGTTTATAAAACAAAGGAGAATCGCGGCTGGCTTACCGCGCGTGCGATTGCTATGACGATAGTACTCATCCTAGTCATTACCGTCATTGCTGCAAGCACCATCATGATTGTTGGGAATTTGTGGATTGAGACCTTGGAAAAGACCCAATTGTTTTCTAGTGGCTTTGCAATATTTCTATTCAATACGCTCAAATTTTTTATTCTTCTGGCAGTATTTTATTTGACTTCGGCATTTATTTTCCGATTTGCCCCTGCCATTCACGATAAATGGCATTTCTTTTCTACTGGGGCTCAACTTGCTGGACTTCTGATTACACTTTCCTTTTACGGTTTTATTTTTTACCTAGAAAATTTCTCGAGCTACAACAAATTGTATGGCTCGATCGGTACAATCATCGCTTTGATGCTTTGGCTGTATCTGACTTCGGTAATCGTTTTGGTCTGTTTTGAAGTAAATGTAAGTTTTGACTTGGCGGAGGAGAAGCAGCGAGCGCGGGACAATTTGAAGAAGCTCCTGTCCAAAGAGGATTTCAAGTAAGCGACTTCTCTGTTAATTGAGTTTTAAAGAATGAAAAGCTGCAAGGGATTGTTCTTTGTTTGTATCCCTTATTCCCTCGATTTGAAAATTAACCTCAAAAAAATCAAGTACTTACGATAAAAAGCAGTCAAGGTGTTGGCATAACTAGGGAAAGCGACTATTTTTGCACTCTCGATAATCATTCGACACGTTTAGAGGAGTGGCAGAGTGGTCGATCGCGGCGGTCTTGAAAACCGTTGTACCGTGAGGTACCGGGGGTTCGAATCCCTCCTCCTCTGCATCTAATACACTAAATGCCCTTGTAAATCTAATGTTTACAAGGGCATTTGTTTTTAATGAAATGATCAGGTGGTTATTTGTTTTTTTTTCTTACTCTTTCTTACTCCAAAATGTTGCTAAAATGGAACCTGTAATATTCTGCATGGGTCCAAAAACAGCAGATGCAAGACCTAAAGTTGTAATTTTCCCCATCAAATTGGATAGCCCTGAAGACAATCCTGCATTTTGCATTCCCACTTCAATTGCAATGGTTCTGGCATCTTGCTCAACCAAACCAATTATTCGCGCGAATCCATAACCAACCACATATCCAAAGACATTTTGAATCAAGACCAATCCTATTAAAATTAATCCAATTGCCAATAGGCTATCTCTGCCTGCTGCTGTAATTACAAGGATGATAAGTGCTATTCCTAACATAGAAACCAGCGGCAATAGCTTCTCAATCCATCCAGATTTTTTGCCTAAAAACTGGTGAACAAGCAACCCTGCGCCTACTGGCAACAAAATGATTTGTAGAATATCCCACATCATCTTCAATAAATCAATTTCAATAAATTGACCAGCTAAAAGCTTCATTAATAAAGGGGTGATAAAAGGAGCTAACAGTGTGCTAATGGAGGTCAAAGTAACTGAAAGTGCCACATTTGCCTTTGCCAAAAAAGCCATAACATTGGAGGCTGTTCCACTTGGTGAACACCCTACCAATATCAAACCAGCAGCTACTTCAGGGCTAAGTCCACTAACACTTGCTAGGCAAAATCCCAAAATTGGCATAATAGTAAATTGTGACAATACACCAACTGCAACTGATTTTGGACTTTTTGCCACAGCAGCAAAATC
>JAURGC010000122.1 GCA_030833985.1 Algoriphagus sp.
GCACCTAACTACTAATATAGCTATAAAAAGGGAGGAATGCACTTGGGGAAGGTTAGAAAGAGAAAAACCGATTTCAATAGGTGCGTTTTGGGTGGAATTTAGTTTTTTGAGCGAACCCTAAAAGTTGATTCCGAATTTTATCCCCAACTCGGTTAAATCTTGCACTACTGGATCGAGTAAGGGTATGCCTTCTTTTTTTCGAATGTGTTCGAGTTCTCGTTCGGGGTCTCCTGGAATCAATACTTTCTCATGTCCAGGTGTAGGTTCTGCGGATCGAAATCTACGGATCCATTGGTCCATATGTCCTTTAAATTCTTCAGCGGGACGGAAGGCATCCACTCGCATGGCTCCAAAAAAGTGACCAATTCCTTCGCCTACCAGGTTGGGAAGAGGGTCCAAAAATGATACAAAAGGAGGGACCCAAGGGCCATAATTGGCTCCTGAAAGTACGGCAGAGAGAATGTCTACCACGGCACCTAAGGCATATCCTTTGTGCGAGCCATGCTCTCGGTCACCGCCAAGTGGGAGCAATGCACCTCCCTCTTTTACTCCATTTGCGGAGGTGGTGGGATTTCCAGATTTGTCCTGCACCCAGCCGCTTGGGGTATCCATGCCTTTACGTTGTAGGATTTCTAATTTTCCGTTAGCAGCCGTGGTGGTTGCCATGTCTGCCACAAAGGGTGGCTCCTCTCGGGCTGGAATAGCCACTGCAATGGGATTTGTGCCGAGCAGTCGTTCTTTAGAAAAAGTGGGAGCTACTAGTGGACTGGCATTGGTTAAGGAAATACCAATCATGTCTTCATTCAATGCCATCATGGCGTGGTAGCCGGCAATACCGTAGTGGTTGGAATTTTTGACGGACACCCAGCCTGTCCCTACTTGTTTGGCTTTTTCCATGGCTACTTTCATCGCAAATGGAGCTACCACCAAGCCCAACCCCCCATCTCCATCTACAACGGCAGTGGAGGGGGTTTCGTAGCTCACTATTACCTTAGGTTTGGTATTGATTCTTCCTTTTTCCCATAACCGTACATAGCCACTCAGTCGGGCTACTCCATGACTGTCTACCCCTCGGAGATCTGCCGAAAGTAAGACTTGGGTGGCAAGTTGGGCATCTTCTTGGGGACAGCCAATCTTGAGGAGCATGTCTGAGGTGAAGCGGTACAAGTGGTCGTAGGAGAACTTTTGCATGGCTAAATCTTGTTATAATATGCTGCAAAGATAGAAATCAGAAGGTAGCGTACCTTCTTTAACACAAGTTTAAAAATAAGAGTAGTAGATTCTAATCTTGCTTATGCGCTAGGTTGATCTACAGGTTTATTTTTCCTGAGAGCATCCTAAATACTGCGCCCTCTTTTAAGGAAAAATGGGAGCAGCGGATGCTTTTTACTTGGAGATGTTGCAGGATAAAGTCGATGAGGCAGCTTGCGACTACAATCATGTCTACTCGCATGGCTATCATTCCTGGAATACTTAATCTTTCTGCTCTATTTTTGGTAACTAGCAATTGAAAAAGTTGGTAAAAATCATTGATTGGCAACTCGAATACATGTTCTCCGGTAAGCTTACACTGCAGCATGGTCGCGTAATACATGTCAATCAATGTGTCAAAGGTGCCTGAAGCTCCTACAAATACACTGGGTTTATGAATGGTAATTGCCTCCAATAAGGGCTGAAGTTTTTCTCCACAGTACTGCTCTAACTTTTCCACCTCTTCAGGTAAAATGGGATCGTGGTAGTGAAAAGCATCTAGAAGGCGTTGGCCTCCGATTTCAAAACTTTGTTTCCAAAATGCCTCCTGTGCATTGCCAATAATAAATTCGACAGAGCCCCCACCAATATCCATCATCAAAGAGGTGCGCTCATCCAATGCTCCCGAAAAATGGATGCCATCGTAAATCAATTGAGCTTCCTCATCTCCAGAAATTACATGGATTTGAATCCCTAGTTGTTCTTTTACTTTGTTGACAAATTCAGGCCCATTGTTTGCATTTCGTACGGCAGAGGTTGCAAATGCAAATACTTGACGAATAGATTCGCTGTCAATTAAATTTTTGAAATGCTCTAGGGTGTGTATTGCTCTTTTTTCAGCATCGGGAGTGATTTGATTTTTTGTAATACCTCCTTGACCCAATTTTACAGCAACCTTTTCTTTATAAATGGTCCTAAACTCTTTTCCATGCAGTTCCACCAATACTAGGTGAAACGTGTTGGTCCCCATATCGATTACTGCTGCTTTTTTGGGATGTGCCATTGTCCATTTTTTGGATGGGCGAATATAGAAAGTTTTTTAAAAGTTCTATTTTAAGTTTTTATGCATTAGATAAAACACAGGTTAGTAGCAGGTTGAAGTCAACTTAGAACTTGATTTGGAAAGGAAAGACTTTTTCTATCCGTTGGAGGGTTTATATTTGGTAGAAGAAAAAATCCCTCCTGATGACAAATCCCAATAACCCAAATTATAGCCCATCCAGTCACCTAGAGAAAATCGCTCTTTTGGCACAAAAAAATGCAGAAGCGGAACAAGGAGGAGGGGAAGCACGAATTGATGCGCAGCACAAAAAAGGAAAACTTACAGCTCGAGAGCGGATCGCCTTGCTCTTGGACGAGGGTACCTTTGAAGAGTTGGATAAGTTTGTGATGCACCGGGCCAAAGATTTTGGATTGGATAAGGAGCATTACTTGGGAGATGGGGTAGTGACAGGATATGGGGAGGTAAATGGGCGCTTGGTTTATGTGTATTCTCAGGATTTCACGGTTTTTGGAGGTTCTCTTTCCGAGACACATGCTGAAAAAATATGTAAAGTCATGGATCTAGCGCTAAAGAATGGGGCACCCATTATCGGAATGAATGATTCGGGTGGAGCTCGCATTCAAGAGGGGGTTAACTCCCTCGGGGGCTATGCAGATATTTTTTACCGAAATACCCTTGCATCCGGGGTTGTACCTCAAATTTCAGCCATTATGGGTCCTTGTGCAGGTGGAGCAGTGTACTCTCCTGCGATTACGGACTTTATTTTGATGGTAGAAAATACCTCCTATATGTTTGTAACGGGGCCGAATGTAGTCAAGACGGTTACCCAGGAAACAGTTACTGCAGAAGAATTGGGGGGAACTTCTGCCCACAGCACCAAGTCAGGAGTTACCCATTTTGCCTGCGCCAATGAGGTAGAGGCACTGAAGCGAATCAAATCCTTGCTCAGTTACCTTCCACAAAATTGTGAAGATCGAGCACCTAGCTATTCCTACGAATCGAAGAAAGACGAGTCGAGATCTGTCTTGGATACCTTGATTCCAGAAAATCCAAATCATCCTTACGACATGCGAGAGGTGATTGGGGGGATTGTGGACGAAGGGTCGTTTTTGGAAGTACATGAAAATTATGCGGATAATATCGTAGTGGGTTTTGCTCGCATAGCTGGAAGAAGTATTGGTATCGTTGGCAATCAACCCCAATCCATGGCAGGGGTTTTAGACAATCATGCCTCTATCAAGGCAGCACGTTTTGTTCGCTTTTGTGATAGTTTCAATGTGCCACTATTGGTATTGGTAGATGTGCCTGGTTTTTTACCAGGCAGCGATCAGGAATGGAATGGGATCATCACCAATGGAGCGAAGTTGCTTTATGCTTTTGCAGAGGCCACGGTTCCTCGCATTACAGTGATCATCCGAAAGGCATATGGAGGGGCCTATGATGTGATGAACTCGAAGCATATTGGTGCAGATTTGAACTATGCATGGCCTATGGCAGAAATCGCCGTGATGGGGGCAAAGGGAGCAGCAGAAATTATTTTCAAAAAAGAAATTGCGGAAGCAGAAGATGCAGAAGCCAAACTTAATGAGAAGGTGGATGAATATACTTCCAAGTTTGCCAATCCCTACCGCGCTGCACATCGGGGCTATATTGATGAGGTGATTTTTCCTTCTGACACGCGAACTAAATTGATCAAGGCCTTTAAAATGCTTGAAAATAAAGTGGCACATTTGCCACGAAAGAAACACGGTAATATTCCACTTTAAGTTGGGGAGAAACTGTTTAATCCTGTATTGAATAAATTTTATTTACCCAAAACGAATGTGCTTCTCAAGCATGTTGTAATAGTTACAAAGCGATGAATGAAACTCAATTTTTGAAAACTTATTTGAACAATGCTTCTCCTACTGGACACGAGGCTTCTGGACAACAGATCTGGCTGGATTACATCAAGCCTTTTGTCGATAGTTACTTTACCGACTCCTACGGTACTGCGGTGGCCGTGATAGAGCCCGATGCTCCATTCCGAGTGGTGATTGAAGCTCATGCGGATGAAATCAGCTGGTTTGTCAACTACATTAAAGACGATGGATTCATCTATGTTCGCCGGAATGGAGGATCCGATCATATGATTGCGCCTTCCATGCGGGTCAATATCCATACCGATAAGGGGGTTGTACCAGGGATCTTCGGTTGGCCAGCCATCCATGTACGGAAAGATGGGAAAGAAGATACGCCTACTTTGGATAATATCTTTATTGATGTTGGTGCTCAATCCAAAGCTGAGGTGGAGGAATTAGGGATTCATGTCGGTTGTGTCATTACCTTTCAGGATGAGCTGACTGAATTGAATGGGAAATATTGGTCTGGCCGAGCGCTAGATAACCGAATCGGAGGATATATGATTGCGCAGGTGGCGCGAAAAATCAAGGAGTCGGGAAAGAAACTCCCCTTTGGTTTGTATATCGTTAATGCAGTGCAAGAGGAAATAGGCCTTCGTGGAGCCGAGATGATTGCGCAGCAAATCAAGCCGAATGTGGCGATTATTACCGACGTTTGCCACGATACCACAGCGCCATTGTACAATAAAATTAGCAGTGGGGATCAGGCTGCTGGTAAAGGACCAGTGCTTACCTATGGTGCTTCGGTGCATAAAAAATTATTGGACCTGATTATAGCTACGGCTCAAAAGCAAAACATTCCTTTTCAGCGGGCTGCAGCTTCTCGAACTACTGGAACAGATACCGATGCCTTTGCCTATTCTAATGGAGGTGTGCCTTCTGCACTAATCTCACTTCCCTTAAAGTACATGCATACCACGGTGGAAACTGCTAGCAAAACTGATATTGAGCAGGTGATTGCATTGATGTATGCGTTTTTGGTGGACTTTGATCCCAGTTATGACTTCCGATACATCTCCTAGAAACCCCCTTTTTTAGGGTTTTTATTTAGCTGATTTTCTAATCCTTTTGCAGCTCAATTTGCAAGCAAATTTTTATCCGTCTATAAAATTTTGCGAGGGATCTTTCGAGGACTTAAAAAAAATGTAGCTACATTTCTTTTCCTTTTGCAAGTTTTGATAGCGAAAGTGAGGAGTAATAGTCTACAGAAAACAAATTAATTCATGAAAAAAATCATGTTTGTGGGAGCGGCAGCAGCAGGGATGCTGTTTGCATGCAGCCCGAAGTCTAGCGAAAATGCAGCGAGTGAAGGGGATTCGCTTGCAGTGGCAAGTCTTGATAATGTATTGAGTCCAGAGGAGCTGGCTGAGGGATGGATTTTACTCTTTGATGGGAAAAGCATGCAGGGTTGGAGAGCCTTTAATGGAGATACGACACCAGCCAACTGGATCATTGAGGAAAATGCGATGAAGGGTTTGGGAGCTACTGGAGGAGAAGATTTTGGAGGGGATGTGGTGTATGGTGCCCAAGAGTTTGAAGAGTTTGAATTGAAATTTTCTTGGAAAATTTCTCCTGGAGGCAATTCAGGAGTATTTTACCATGTAGTGGAGGGGCCAAATTATAAGGCTCCTTATTATACAGGACCGGAATACCAGGTGATTGATCAGTTGGGATTTGGGCAGCCACTTGAAAATTGGCAATCCCTAGCTGGAGATTATGCAATGTACGTGCCGGATTATGAAGGAGTGGTTAAGGCTGCTGGAGAGTGGAATGAATCCAAGATTGTTTTTTCTGAAGCAGGTGCAAGTTATTGGCTCAACGGCAAGCAAACGGTGGAATTTGTGCCGTATTCCGAAGACTGGGTCACTCGACGAAATTCCGGGAAATGGAATGATTTTCCCGATTACAAAATTGCCCGCAAAGGCCTGATTGCATTGCAGGATCACGGAGATCCTGTCTGGTTTAAAAACATAAAAATCCGACCCTTATGAAAAAAGTAATTGTAGTAGTCTTGCTCCTTGTTGGGATGCAAACGGTGTATGCCCAGAAAAAGGAAAAGTTGTTTAATGGAAAGGATTTGACGGGATGGATCGTATATGGAACGGAGAAATGGTATGTAGAGAAAGGGTTATTGGTTTCCGAAAGTGGTCCTGACAAGGGATATGGGTATTTAGGTACAACAGCAGAATATGATGATTTTGAGGTGGAGCTAGAGTTTAAGCAGGAGGCAAATGGTAATTCTGGAGTGTTTATTCGTTCCACGGTAGACGGCACGAAGGTTTCTGGTTGGCAGGTGGAGGTAGCTCCTCCTGGGAGCGATACTGGGGGGATTTACGAATCCTATGGTCGGGGCTGGTTGGTCAAGCCAGATCCAGAGAAAGACAAAGCTTTGAAGTTTGGAGAATGGAACAAGATGAAAATTGTGGTAAAAGGAGATCGGGTAACCTCCTATCTCAATGGAGTAGAGATGGTCAATTATGCTGATGAGAAGATTGGTTCAGGGAAAGGCGGTGTTTTGCTTCAAATCCACGATGGAGGAGGGATAAAAGTTTATTGGAGAAATATAATTTTGAAAAAAATATAATTTACCAAATTTAAAATAAGTTTATGCCCTGTAAATTCCAATTTACAGGGCATTTTTTCTGTAAATTTTTCTTGTTCAGGCTCAAGCACTTGTGTGGTTCTAGGGTAGAATCTTGATTTATTCTTGTCAATTGGATTCTTTTTACGATCTTTGCACTCCCAAAAGACGGATAAGCTGTGTTGATGGGTGTTGAAAAGCTAGAAAAAAGGGGGGGGTAGATAGAAAATTTATTTTCTTGAATTAGTTGTGGTGAAGTAGAGATTGATTACCTTTGCAACCCTGTTCGGAAGGAATGGGATAAAAAGTGGATGTTTTTAGAGGGTTACCTTGAAAAAACACAAGTTCCAAA
>JAURGC010000024.1 GCA_030833985.1 Algoriphagus sp.
CTAATCGGAAGTTTGTGGGCCATATACCTTCGCAAACTTGGTCATCCGGTCCAGGTTTTTGACAAAAGACCAGACACTTACCAGGCCAAAGAAATTGAAGGAGGAAGATCCATCAACATGGCCTTGAGTTTTCGAGGATTGAAAAGTTTGGAAAAGGTAGGCTTAAAGGATAAAATACTTCCCTTAGCGATACCCATGTATGGCCGAGAAATACACGACGAGGAAGGTAGTACCCAGTTTTTGCCTTATGGGCAAGCCAACCAAGCGATTTACTCCATTTCAAGAGGTAAATTCAACCTACTACTCAGTGAGGAGGCCAGTCGGTTAGGTGCGACTTTTCATTTCAGACATAAATTCAAGTCCATTGATTTTTCCAGTACACAACTGACTTTTGAAACCCCTAGTGGCCTACAAAAAACCGAAGGAGGCATCGTGTTTGGAGCCGATGGAGCCTATTCTGCATTGCGACTAGCCATGCAAAAGCAAGCTCGCTTTAATTTAACGCAAGAATATATCAGCCATGGCTACAAGGAGCTCAGCATTCCGCCGTTGGCTAATGGAGATTTTGCCATGCCCCCCAATGCATTGCATATTTGGCCGAGGGGGAGCTTTATGCTTATTGCCCTTCCCAATCCAGACCATTCTTTTACCTGCACCTTATTTTTGCCCTTTGAAGGGGAAGGGCCAAGCTTTTCGCAGCTCCAGGACGAAAAAAGCCTCCTTCAATTTTTCCAAACTTACTTCAAAGATGCACTTCCCCTCATGCCTGGGTTGACCCAGGAGTTTTTTACCAATGCTACCTCCTCACTCATCAATATTTCCTGCTATCCATGGGCAAAAGGAAAATCACTCTTGCTGGGCGATGCGTCCCATGCAATGGTTCCTTTTTATGGGCAGGGAATGAATAGTGGCTTTGAAGATTGCTTTGAATTGCATGCAGCCATCGAAGGAACTGAACCCGATCAATGGGAAATGATTTTCCAAGAGTTTCAAGAAACGCGCAAACCCAATACAGATGCCATTTGTGCCCTTGCCATGGAAAATTTTGTGGAAATGCGGGACCATGTTGCTGACCCTCGATTTATACTTCGAAAAAAAATAGAGTCCTTACTTCACGAAGCTTATCCCACTACATGGGTTCCACTTTACACCATGGTCACCTTTTCTGACTTACCCTATCAGGAAGCTTACCGCAAGGGAAAGCTTCAGGAAAAAGTAATGGATGAAGTGATGTCTGATCCATTGATAGCCCAAAACTGGAAGCAATTGGATTTGGAAGGGATCTTGATCAAGCTCCAGCAATTAGACAAAAGCCAATGAGGGAGGTAATTCACGATTTACGAAAGTCCGTTTTAGACAAGAAAATTTTAGAAGTTAGACTTGCTACAGGTCAAATAAAGTCCCGCTTGCTCCTGTAGGCTTTATTTTCAAGTGTTTGTAAGCAAGTTCAGTAGCCATCCTTCCTCTTGAAGTCCGTTTGAGGTAGCCCTCCTGAATCAAAAAGGGTTCGTATACTTCCTCAATTGTTTCAGCTTCTTCTCCGCATGCAGTCGCGATGGTACCCAACCCTACAGGCCCTCCTTTAAATTTTTCAATAATGGTCAATAGGATCCGATTATCCATTTCATCCAAGCCATTTTCATCCACATCTAAGGCATTCAAAGCCATTTTGGCAATTTCCAAGGTAATGGTTCCGTTTCCTTTAATCTCAGCAAAATCTCTTGTGCGTCGTAATAGCATGTTGGCAATTCGAGGTGTGCCTCGGCTTCGACGGGCTAATTCGTAAGCAGCTACTTCATCAATAGGTGTCTGTAAGATTCCTCCTGAGCGAAGTACAATGTCTGTTAGCAATTTCGCATCGTAATATTCCAAACGAGAGTTGATGCCAAATCGAGCTCGTAGTGGCGAAGTGAGTAAGCCAGATCGAGTGGTTGCACCAATCAATGTAAATGGATTAAGAGAGATTTGGACGGATCGTGCATTGGGGCCACTATCCAGCATAATATCGATTCGATAGTCCTCCATTGCAGAATAGAGGTACTCTTCTACCACGGGATTGAGTCGGTGGATCTCATCAATAAACAAGACATCCCCTTCTTCTAGGTTGGTCAGGAGGCCCGCCAAATCCGAAGGTTTATCCAAAACAGGACCAGAGGTAATTTTTATACCTGCTTGCAGTTCGTTCGCAATAATGTGGCTAAGGGTAGTTTTCCCTAAGCCTGGCGGCCCATGCAGGAGTACATGGTCGAGGGGCTCATTCCTTTTTTTTGCCGCATGCACAAATACCCTTAAGTTTTCAATGATCTTGGCCTGACCAGTAAAATCTTCAAAGCTCAATGGGCGTAAGGCACGCTCAAACTCCCGGTCCTTAGGCCCTAAGTTTGATTCGTCTCCAGTTAAATAATCTTCTCTCATGCAGCGATTGCTTATTACAAATATAGGTAAAAACCCCAAGGGGGAATGAAGGGTTATTTTCCTAGTTCATTAAAAATGATAAATGCAACATTATTGAATTTTTGTACCTTTGTAAAAAAATTCTCTACCCCTACCTTCTTTGCAACGGGGTACCTGGCCTATGGTATTTAAATTTAGTTTACTTTTTTTTACTGCAATTTTTGCTGGTTTAGTGGTCTACACGGTGCCTGCCTTCAAAGAGAAGTACTTCAAGTTGGCCTTGGTTTTTGCAGGCTCCTACCTATTTTCGATTACGATCCTCCATATTTTACCAGAACTATTTTCGAGTAGTTTTGACCCTAGCCGCATGGGGGTCTATATTCTCTTAGGTTTTCTATTGCAGCAACTGCTGGAATTTTGGTCGGCAGGAATAGAGCATGGTCACATCCACAGCCACCATGCTACCTCCTCCAAAGGAGTCCTCACCCTAATGGTGGGTTTATTTGTCCATGCTTTTCTTGAAGGCACCCTCCTTTCTCATGGAGAATCCGTGCTTCCACAAGGCTTGCATGCACACAGTGACAAAACCATACTGATGGGCATCCTCTTGCACAAAGCTCCTGCGGCATTTGCCTTGGCGGCTGTTCTTTCTAGCTCTTTATCCAAGCGTTGGACCCTGATTCTACTCAGTTTATTTGCCCTAGCTTCTCCTCTGGGCATGATTTCGAGTTCCTTTTTTATCGCATCTGGCACCTTATCCACAGAAGGGCTAGGTATTTTATTCGGCTTAGTTACGGGGGGATTTCTCCATATTTCTACCACCATTTTTTTTGAAAGCAGTCCGCACCACATCTTTCAGCTCAATAAACTTGCCGTTACTTTCTTGGCTGCCGCCTTGGCCATCGCTTCGGAATATTTTATTTGATTGAGCGCCCTCTTATTTCCTCGGTTGTCGAGAGTAATTAGTGTAAATTCTTGACCTAATTACGTGCAAAGAAATTAATAATCTATCGATGCCTATCCGCTTTGTCCCTAGGGATAAAAAAAATAAAGGTGAGGATTCAATTGGGTGAGCTGGGAGTTGAGGTCAGTTTCTTGATGACAATTTTAGTAGCAGACTAATTTTCAAACACTTGAACTGAACTATTTATGAGGAACCAAGGATTTTTACCCTAGGTCATCTTTCTTGTCCAATTCCTTTCATCCTAGTTGATCCCCGTTAATCTTTGGAATAACGAGCCTTTTATCCTATTTTTTAGTTTAAATTGAATTTTGAAACAAATTTGGTTTGCAAATTTTGATCAGAAATCAATTAGAAACCCACCCTAACCTGTGACCGCATGTCAACCTCTCCTACTAAAATGGAGCGCTATTGGAAAAAAAATCTCCAAACGCTAGCCATCCTTTTGAGTTTTTGGTTTTTAGTCTCTTTTGGTTTTGGAATCATTTGGGTGGAGGAACTCAACACGATTCGTTTGGGTGGATTCAAACTGGGGTTTTGGTTTGCACAGCAAGGTTCTATCTACACCTTTGTCCTACTTATATTCATTTATGTCTATCGCATGAATGCCTTAGATCGGGAATTTAATGTAAACGAAGATTAATATGGACCTATTGACCTGGACCTACCTTCTTGTTGGAGTTACCTTTACACTATACATCGGTATTGCTATTTGGAGCCGAGCAGGCTCTACCCAAGAATTTTACGTAGCTGGAGGCGGAGTATCCCCCTTAGCCAATGGCCTAGCCACAGCGGCTGATTGGATGTCTGCTGCTTCCTTCATGTCCATGGCAGGCATTATCTCTTTCTCGGGGTACGACGGCTCGGTGTACCTCATGGGCTGGACGGGTGGCTATGTTTTGCTGGCCTTATTACTAGCTCCTTACCTACGGAAATTTGGAAAATTCACGGTGCCTGACTTTGTTGGCGACCGATTCTATTCCAACAAGGCACGTGTGGTCGCAGTCATCTGTGCACTATTTATTTCATTCACCTATGTAGCAGGGCAAATGCGTGGAGTAGGAATCGTTTTCTCTCGCTACCTCGAGCTGCCCATCGAATGGGGAGTAGTCATTGGCATGGCCATTGTATTCTTCTATGCTGTGCTTGGTGGCATGAAAGGCATTACCTACACGCAAGTAGCCCAGTACTGCGTCTTGATTTTTGCTTACCTCGTTCCTGCTATATTCATCTCCATGCAACTCACTGGCAACCCCATCCCACAGCTGGGACTAGGAGGAGAAGTGGCAGATGGGGTACCCCTTTTGGATAAGCTCGATGGGATTTTGGTAGACCTAGGCTTTGAAGAATATACCTCCGGCAAAAAAAGTATCCCTGACCTATTCATGATTACTTTGGCCCTAATGGTGGGTACTGCAGGACTCCCGCACGTGATTGTTCGCTTTTTCACAGTACCCAAGGTGCGAGATGCACGCCTTTCTGCAGGCTATGCCCTTGCCTTTATTGCGATTCTTTACACTGCAGCTCCTGCTGTTGCAGCCTTTGGCATTTACAATACTATCCAATCGACCTCCGAAAAGTCCATCAACGATCTTCCCTCGTGGGTAACTAATTGGCAGCAGACGAATCTCATCGGGATCGAGGATAAAAATGGAGATGGTAAAATTCAATATTTGGCAGACCCCACCACCAACGAACTCCGTATCGATAAGGACATCATGGTTTTGGCTAGTCCAGAAATTGCGGCACTTCCCAACTGGGTAGTTGGACTCGTTGCTGCTGGCGCCATGGCAGCAGCCCTTTCCACTGCCGCAGGATTGCTCCTTGTGATCTCTACCTCTATCTCTCGAGACCTGTTCAAAACTTTCCAACCCGAAATTTCAGATAAAAAAGAGCTGCGAATTGCTCGAATTGCTGCTGCAGGGGCCGTACTTCTTGCTGGATATTTTGGAATCAATCCGCCTGGTTTTGTGGCCGAAGTTGTAGCTTTTGCCTTTGGTTTAGCCGCCTCTTCCTTTTTCCCCGTTATTTTACTTGGCATCTTTTCCACTCGAATCAATAAAGAAGGAGCTATTGCGGGAATGATTGCAGGTCTCGTATTCACCATCAGCTACATCTCTTACTTCAAGTTTATCTCCCCTGAACTGAATACTGCTGCCCATTGGTGGTGGGGAATCTCTCCCGAAGGGATTGGTTCGCTCGGAATGGCTCTCAATTTTGTGGTATGCTATGGCGTCTCTTATTTGACGCCTGCTCCACCCAAAGAAGTGCAGCAGCTCATTCAAGAAATTCGAATTCCAAAAGGTGCCGGAAAAGCCATTGACCATTAATTTACAACAACTAGTTCGCATGCAATGAGTGATAGATTACATACGCTGAGTGGTTACTTCCACGAATACCAAAAAAGTGTTGCCCAGCCCGAGGAATTCTGGGCTAGAATTGCCGATTCATTTCACTGGAAAAAACGCTGGTCAAAGGTGCTGCAATGGAACTTTGAAGAACCGGATGTCCGCTGGTTTGTAGATGGAAAACTCAACATCACGGAAAACATTTTTGAAAAAAATCTTTACACCTTAGGAGATCGGCCTGCCATCATCTGGGAGCCCAATGAGTCGCACGAGGAAGTCCGAACACTTACTTATCGCGAACTATTTGTGGAGGTCTGCCGATTTGCCAATGCCTTGCTCTCCAAGGGAATCGGCAAAGGAGACCGTGTGATTATCTACATGCCTATGGTGCCTGAAGCTGCCATTGCGATGCTGGCCTGTGCACGTATCGGTGCCATCCACTCGGTGGTCTTTGCTGGATTTTCTAGCAGCTCCCTTGCAGATCGAATACAAGATTGTCAAGCAAAGGCTATTTTAACGGCAGATGGGAATTACCGAGGTTCCAAAAAAATAACCGTGAAAGGGATAGTCGACGAAGCCCTAGAGAAGGTTTCGGTAGAAACAGTCATCGTTTATCGCCGTACTGGACAAGAAACTTTCATGCAAAGCGGGCGAGATTTTTGGTGGAATGAAGTGCTCGAAGGACAATCCGAATTCCATAAAGCCGCTGAAATGGATAGCGAAGATCTACTGTTTATCCTGTATACTTCTGGATCTACTGGCAAACCCAAAGGAGTGGTACACACCACAGGCGGCTACATGGTCTATACCAAATACTCCTTTGAAAATGTATTTCAATACTGCCCAGGAGATGTGTACTGGTGTACAGCAGACATCGGATGGATTACAGGCCACTCGTACATTGTGTATGGCCCCCTACTCGCAGGAGCTACCACATTGATGTTTGAAGGCATTCCGACCTATCCTCACCCAGGAAGGTTCTGGGAGGTAGTGGAAAAACACCAAGTTAACGTGTTCTACACTGCCCCAACTGCTATTCGTGCCCTTCAAGCCTTTGGCACCGAACCTATTGAAAAATACAATTTAAGCTCTTTAAAAGTGCTCGGTTCTGTGGGTGAACCCATCAACGAAGAGGCTTGGCACTGGTACCATACCCACATAGGAAAGGGAAAATGCCCTATTGTAGATACCTGGTGGCAAACCGAAACAGGTGGAATAATGATCTCCCCACTTGCTGGCATCACACCCACCAAACCCGCCTATGCTACCCTACCCCTTCCTGGTATCCAACTCAGTATCGTCGATGCAGATGGAAAGGAATTGCACGGAAACTCTGTTGAAGGCAACCTTTGCATCAATTTCCCCTGGCCTTCCATGATTCGAACTACCTATGGAGACCATGATCGCTGCAAGCAAACGTACTTCTCTACTTACAAAAACAAATACTTTACTGGAGACGGAGTCAAACGGGATCATGACGGTTATTACCGCATCTTGGGCCGCGTAGATGATGTAATCAATGTATCTGGACACCGACTCGGAACCGCTGAGGTGGAAAATGCAATCAATGAACATCCGAAAGTAATCGAGTCTGCCGTAGTAGGGTACCCCCATGAGGTCAAAGGGCAAGGCATCTATGCGTACGTAATCTGTGATATGAGCAACCGAAGTGAGGAGAATCTCATTCAAGAAATAAAAGAAACCGTTTCAAAAATAATTGGGCCCATTGCCAAGCCAGACAAAATTCAACTGGTGCCTGGCTTACCCAAAACCCGCTCTGGAAAAATCATGCGCCGAATTTTACGCAAAATTGCTGAGGGCAGCCTAGACGCAATGGGTGATATCTCTACGCTGTTGGACCCCGAAGTGGTCGAAAAAATCAAAGCTGGAAGAAAGTAAAAAAGTAGTTCTTATTAATTAAAAAAAGGCAGATCGAATGATCCCCTTTTTAGATTTTTATTGACAGCATTCCTTACTTCCATTGGATGGCTGTGGATCCTGTAGCTTGGAGCGGAATGGCCAATCCAGTGGGGGTAGGATAAAAGCCGAGCGGCACAATTCGTAGGTCTTGGATAGCTACCCTCGCCCATGGGGTTTCTAAGGAAAGCCGCCCCTGAAGCCCATCCCTATTTGCTGATAGCGTTTCCCCCAAAGGAATCCTGATGCGCTGACTAAGTTGCTGTCGGATTTTCCCTTTTTTGATAAGGGTTCCCAAGACAGCTTTTGCATTCTCGCTTTTCAAAATAAAATCAAGGTCTTCCACCCGTATTTCCTGCGCAATAGGGTCGTAAAAGGGCTTGCCAACCAAAAATAGTTCTCCTGTTAGGAGATCTCCTTGGTTCGAAACGGCAGTAAAAGAAACTGTGATTCCCAAGCGCTCCCCATAAGCCTGGGTCCGAAATTGAGTGGGGAGCATGCGGTAATTTTTATTCAAAGGGATTGACAGCCCATCGAATGAATTTTGGATCAATCCATCCAATTCCACATACGTGAATGCGAAAGGCAGTTGCAAGGCGATCCGATTACTTGCATCCGTATTTGGTGAAATTTTGGGTAGTGGAAATGCCCGCGAAGGAAGCGCAGTAACAGGATGAAGCTGTACCTGCCCCTCAAAACCTAAATCGAGATGCAGTCCTTTATCGGGTAGCAGGTATTCCCGGATCTTCATGGAATCAGGTAAAATAGACAGCCCTATTTTCCTTCCTTCGAACTCCACGAGCATTGGCTTTCCCAATTGATTCCAAACTGGCTCTACCCAAGGCTTGAGGGGAAGCAGATTAGGTTTGGAAAGGAGTTCCTGGTTTGCAAACCTCCGGATTTCTTGCCGAATCAAGGCGCTTAAGTCCAGCTCTATCCCCAAGACGGAAAGGGTCAACCTTCCTCCTAAGTCTAAAAGCTCAAACTCGGGTATTCCTAAATACCAGTTGGGCTGCAACTCTGGATTAATCACAAATAAAGGTGCCAATTTGCTATAAATGGGCACCTTGGTTTGGAGAAGATTCCGAATTCCACCTGGTTTTAAACCCACCTCACCTTGAATTTTTAGTGGAAAAATGACTTCTAATCGCTGCTGATCAAGCCCTCGGAGCTGGATTTCCCCATTTCTTGAAAAAACAAATTCTCCGACCAATCCATTGCCCAAATCCACCCCTTGCTGGCGATATAACTCAGCTGGTGCGATGCCATTGATCACCCTTGAAAGTGTAGAAAATGGAATTTCTACAGGCACATTGACTTCAGATCGAGTACTGGGTACAGTGGGGAGAGGGAGACTTGCTGCTGGATCTAACGTTTTGCAAGCGCTTAGCCCTGCAAAAATCCCAAGGATCATCACAAGCCTATTCGCTGAAAAAGAAGGATAAAGATGCCTAATCATAATGCTTGAGAGTTCGATGGAACTAAGTTACCTTTGTGGATTCAAGGACAAAAGTAGCGAAAAGAGTACATGAACTGGAAACAACTCACCTCGGAAGAGCAACTAAATGAACTAATCGTAGAAAGTGCTCAAAAACCCGTGTTCATTTTTAAGCACAGCACCCGTTGCTCAATTAGTAGCATGTCCTTGGATCGATTACTTCGAAATTGGAAGGAGGAGGATGCTACAAAAATAACACCCTACTATTTAGACCTTATTGCGTACCGCAGCTTATCGAATAGCGTAGCCGATCGCTTGGGTGTACCCCACGAGTCCCCACAAGTTCTCCTTATTCAAAATGGAGAAGTGACCTACCATGAAAGTCACTATGGAATTACTTATGCGGGGATCATGAACCAAAGTTCTTGACCCACCGATTTTTAGATTGAAAATAGACCACTTATCCCTTAGAATCTCCATTCTAATTTTACTATCTACTGGCAATAAACCTTTTACCCCTCGGAGCAGTCAAAGGAGGTGAACTTCAACCACGTTATGAAAACCAATTTCCTAATACTTGTAATTTTCTTTTATTTTTTTGTTGCTTATTCGGCTTTTGGACAAAGGACTGGTGAGCAGTCCCGTCCTGAACGGAAATTTACTGGGCAGGTCATCGATGGGGCTGCAAATGCACCTATGATTGGTGCCAATATCCTTATCAAAACTGTCACTGACTCCCTACTTCGCGGTACCGTAACAGGTGCAGATGGGAGATTTGAGCTAGCTAGACCATTTATCCCAGAGGTTAAACTTGAAATCACCTTCTTAGGCTACAAAACCATCACCAAAATTCACAGTATGCGTGAGCCCGTCGAACTCGGAGAGCTCATTTTATTGGAGGATACCAAGGTATTGGGAGAGGTGGTCGTTCAAGGGGTAAGCGTAGTAGGTGAGCAAAAGGGGGATACCACCTCTTTCAATGCAAATGCATTCAAAACACAAACGAATGCACAAGCGGAGGACTTGATTCGAAAAATGCCAGGAATCACCTTTCAAGGGGGGCAAATCCAAGCACAAGGGGAACAAGTACAAAAAATCCTGGTGGATGGGCGTGAATTTTTTGGTAGCGATCCAAACATTGCGCTCCGAAACCTCCCAGCTGATGCCATTGATCGTGTCGAAGTGCTTGACCAGCGATCCGACCAAAGTCGTCTTACTGGATTTGACGATGGGAACTACACCAAAACCATCAACATTATCCTACGTTCTGATCGGAAAAACGGTTCCTTTGGGCGAATGTATGCCGGCTATGGTGACGACGATCGCTATGCTGCGGGTGGTAGCGTCAACTTTTTCAAAGAGGACCAACGAATCTCTATTCTTGGCCTTTTCAACAACATCAACCAACAAAATTTTTCAAGTCAAGATCTCGCAGGTTTAAGTGCCAATTCCTCTTCTGGAGGTGGGAGAGGTCCTGGAGGTGGGGGATTTGGTGGAGGTGGTGGAGGCCAATGGGGAGGTGGTGGAAATAACAATTTCCTTGTAGGCAATGCAGGTGGTATCGTGACCACCAATGCCATGGGTTTGAACTATTCCAATAAGTGGGGCAAAAAAGTGAACGTAACTGGAAGTTATTTCTTCAACAATACGGCCAACTCCCTACGTCAAATCACTAACCGAGAAACAGTAGTCAATGAAAATCTACGGCAGTTTTACGAGGAAAACTTAATCAACACCGTAAAAAATAACAACCATAGAGCAAATGCACGGATTGAAGCAGACCTAAATGCAAAAAATTCTATTATCCTTACTCCAAGCCTATCCTTTCAGGACAATAGTACTTTTAGCGATCGGGATGCGCTCACACAAAATAGCTTAGGTGATACCCTTTCTGCCTTGCGTTCGATTAGTAATGCACAAACGAAAGCCATTAACTTGTCCAACAACCTAACTTACCGCTATAAATTTGATAAGAAAGGCAGGACCCTATCCACCGAAATCTTTACCAATTGGTCCACTAGGGATCAAGATTCAGACCTCTTAGCCGCCAGTCGTGAGTTTCGAAGAAACCTAATCGACACAGCCATGCAAGAAACCTACGCACTCAATGAAGGATTCAACTACCGAGTCAACTTGACCTTCACAGAGCAGTTGAGCAATAATGCCATTGGTACCTTTGGCTACCAAGTAGGAAATAATTCCACGATTTCGGATCAGAAAACATTCCAACTCGATGACGAACGCAAATCTTTATTGGATACAGCACTAAGCAATGAATTTGACAATAAATTTATCACACAGCGCCTTCGTTCGGGATATGCCTACAACAAACAGGCCTGGTCTGTCAATGTAAATCTAGACTACCAAAATGCAAAACTGGACAACGAAGCCTTCTTCCCCATTGCAGGCACCTTCAATCGAAGTTTCAATAACCTGCTTCCAAGTGCAAATTTAAATTACCGAAATCGGGAAAAAGGATTTAGCTGGAGAATACGGTACCGCACCAGCACCAATGAACCTAGCGTCAATGAACTCCAAAATGTAATCAACAACCAAAATCCCCTTAACCTTCGAGTGGGAAATCCAGACCTTGGTCAAAGCTTTAACCACAACATCTTTGCCAACATTAGTAAAATTAACCTGGAGAAATCAAGAACGCTTTTCCTTTTTGTCACCCATTCTACCACTTCAGATTTCATAGGCAATAGCACCTTCCTTACTACGCGAGATACCCTCATCAATAACGAGGTGCTCCTTCGTTCGGGTGGACAACTTTCACGACCTGTAAACTTGGATGGCAATAGTAGATCCACCTTCTTTCTTACCTACGGCGCTCCCTTGAAAAAACTGAAAACTCAATTTAATCTGAATACGCGAGTGAACTTTGTCCGTACCCCTGGATTGATTAATGGCGCATCCAACCTAAACGATAACCTCACCTTTAGTCAAGGGCTAACCTTCAATTCCAACATCAGTCAAAATGTGGACTTCTCCATCAGTACCACCGGATCCTACAACATTGTCAATTCTTCCCTGCAACAAAATCTAGACAATAATTATTACCAACAAGAATCCAACCTACGCCTCTATTTCTCCTCCAAGAATGGTAAATTCTTTATGGGAAATAATGTAGCACACTCCTTGTACTCTGGACTTTCTGAAGGGTTTAACCAAAATTTTTGGCTTTGGAATATGGAAGGAGGCTTTCGCTTTGCTAAAAACAACAAGGCAGAACTCAAGGCGGTCCTCTTTGACGTACTCAACCAAAACAACAGCATCAGCCGAACCATCTCGGATGTAGCCGTGACCGACGTCTTTACCAATGTGCTCACCCGATACGGCATGATCACCTTTACCTATATTTTGGGCAACTTTAAGCAGGAAGAAGCGCGGCCGCAACAACCTTGGATGATGGGAAGACCTCAAGGAGGAAGAACCTGGTAAACATAATTTGGGGTAATCGTTGAAGGAAACTCCTGGGCGATTACCCTAAAAATTTAGAAATTGGTACCTTTGCCAAAGGATTAACCGGCAACTCATGTATCAGGAGAAAATCGAAGCTATCAAAGCTGCTATTGCCGCAGCAGATGCAAGTACCCCAGACCAACTGGAGGCCTATCGCATGGAATTTATTTCCAAAAAAAGCGTCATCGGTGAATTGATGGGCGCCATGGGAAGCATTCCAAATGAGGAAAAGCGAGCTTATGGCCAACTCGTCAATGGGGTGAAGCAACTTGCTGAAGAGAAATTTCAAGTTTTGATTGAAAAAGTAGCCGCTTCCAACAAAAAAGAAAAGTCTGCTGAGATCGATCTCACCTTACCCCCTTCCAACCAACCTTTGGGAGCGATTCACCCGCTTACAGCTACTCGCCAACGCATCATCGAGATCTTTGAGCGAATCGGCTTCAACCTATCTGAGGGTCCTGAGATTGAAGACGATTGGCACAATTTCACTGCGCTCAACTTTCCAGAAAATCACCCTGCTCGAGAAATGCAGGATACTTTTTTTATCGAGAAAAATCCAGATATCGCTCTACGGACCCACACTTCTTCCGTACAAGTGCGCGTGATGGAAAATCAAAAACCACCGATCCGAACCCTCTCTCCAGGACGCGTGTACCGAAATGAGGCAATTTCTGCCCGTGCACACTGTATCTTCCATCAGGTGGAAGGCCTGTATGTGGATGAAAATGTAGGTTTTGCTGATTTAAAAAACACTTTATACCACTTTGCCAAAGAGCTATTTGGAAAAGAAACCAAGATAAGATTTCGCCCTTCTTTTTTTCCATTTACTGAGCCCAGTGCAGAAATAGATATTTCTTGTTTGATTTGCGCAGGCAAGGGATGTAATGTATGTAAGTATAGCGGGTGGGTAGAAATTGGTGGAGCAGGCATGGTAGACCCCAATGTTCTTGAAAATTGTGGCATTGACGCTACCAAGTACACCGGCTTTGCTTTTGGTATGGGCATCGAGCGAATTGCTATGCTCAAAAACCAAATCAAAGACCTACGTTTGTTTACCGAAAACGATGTCCGCTTCTTAAAGCAATTTAGGCCCCTTTTGTAGGAACTACCTAGATTCTACAACGAATCTGTACTTTTTTCACGCAGATATACCAAGAAAAAACACGTAGATTTATTTTTCTTGGATCATCCCCACTCTTTAAATTTTTAGTCCATGAATGAAAAGAGAAAAATCACTTTAAAAGACATTGCTAAAGAACTTAAACTCTCCCCTTCGACTGTTTCTAGGGCGCTGAATGGCTACCCTTCCCTTTCAGAAGAAACCATACAGCTTGTCAAAGACTATGCTGCAAAGCACCAGTATGTACCCAATACAATGGCGGTCAATTTTCGTAAAAACCGTACTTCTATTTTAGGAATGATTGTTCCACAAATTGTCCATCACTTTTTCTCAACCACCATCAGTGGAGCCTTGGAAGCCGCAAAGAAAAAAGGCTATAGCATCCTGCTTGCCCAATCCTACGACCATCTCAAAGAAGAAATTTTGGCCAGTCAATACCTTTTAGGAATGGGGGTAGATGGACTTTTAATCTCTGTTTCAAATGAAACCAAAGAAGCCGAACACCTACAGTCGTTTTTGGATGAAGGCAAGGCTGTGGTACAATTTGATAAAATCACAGAATTCCTAACCAGTCCAAAACTAGTGGTGGATGACTTTGAAGGCGCTTATCAAGCTACCTCCCACTTAATTCAGCAAGGCTATCGGAAAATCGCACATCTAAGTGGCCGTATGGAGGTAAAAAATGCAGAGCAACGCTTTTTGGGATACAAAAAAGCCTTGGAAGACCATGCATTCGTACTCCAAGAAGAATGGGTCAAGCCGTGCTTTGATATTACGGAAGAGGAAGGATTTTCCTTTACCAAAGCCTTAATGGAAAGTCAAAATCCACCCGATGCTCTTTTTTGTATCACTGATTTGGTAGCCTTAGGTGCGATGAATTACCTCAAATCAGCCCATTACTCCATTCCAGATCAAGTGGGACTGGTAGGATTTAGCAATTGGATGCTCTCTGAATTTACAAGCCCAACCCTTAGTTCAGTAGACCAGTTTGGAGAAGAAATGGGAGCAAAGGCTGTGGAAATGTTGATTGAACAACTCCAAAACCCTGAATTGAGTAATACAGGCACAGTGCAATTGAAAACCAAACTCTTGATACGAGGCTCCTCTCAAAAGTCTTAAGCAAGACTTTACCGAGGGGTTAGAATCCGAAAGCCATAAGGCTCAATCACCAAATGCTCGTAATCAGGCCCTATTGCATAGCTCATTTCACTCCAAGAATCAAAAAGCTGCGTCGAAGGCTCCCCTTGTTCACGGAATGCATACCAAGTAAGTCCCGCAGGCTGATCACTGAAGTTGAACAAGCAATAGCATCTATCTTCTTCTTTTCTTCGAATCAATCCAGCAATATGTTGGTTGTGAGGAGTCATCCAAGACACATTACTTAGATCAGCAAACAAATCTTGTGCTTTGCGAATGGCCAATAACTTCTTAGTTCCTTCAAACAGTTGAAACTCTAAAGTCCCTTCCACTTTTCTTCGATTGACTTTGTTCCAATCTACCTGTGGCCGGTGCATCCAACGATTGTCGTAACTCTTGGAAGGGTCCTGCTGAAAGCTATAATCGTTGGTATAGCCTACCTCATCTCCATAAAAAAGCATGGGTAGCCCACCCAACAAGATGGAATAAGCTTGCATCAACAAGATTTTTTGGATGCTCTGTTCAATTGCTGGCTCATTCCCCTCAAAGAGTGCCTTTTCTAAACCACATAGCGAGGCGAGTGTGCCACTGATTCTTGCATCTCCTGTCTTGGGATTGGAGGAGAAAAGCGCCCCGCGGGCAGGGCTCATCCATTGGTCTCCTGAATACGAATAGTATTCCTTCAAAAATTTGCGGTGCAAATAAGGGTCTTTACCTGTCAGAGCAATGCTGGCATCCTCATACCCGAGCCCGATGTCATCGTGGCAGCGGGTATAGGTAATCCAAGAGGTGCCGTAAGGCTTTCTAAGAATATCAGCTTGTGCCTGGAGCATAACACGGGTATCTGCAGAGGCCAGCATGTCCCACTGCAAAGCCATCTGGGTTGCATTGTAGGCAAAATCGCATTCTTGGGCTATAAAGTCTCCTGTTCCAAAATAATTTAGAATATCCTTAGGAGCTACGATTGCCTCTCCAAGCAATGCCATCCCAGGTGTAGCTACCTGGACACATTGTTTGATTAATCGTAAGAGCGTATGTGCTTGAGGAAGATTTTGGCAGGAAGTGCCTGTTTGCTTCCAAATAAATGCGGGTGCATCAATACGGAGTAGATCTACACCGAGGTTGGCATAAAATAGCATGTTCTCCACCATCGCCTGCAATACCTTAGGATTGCTAAAATTCAAGTCCCACTGGTAGTTATGAAATACGGTCATCACCCAACGCTTCATCTCTTCATTCCAAGTGAAGTTGCCCGGGGCACTTTCTGGAAATATCTCCGGCATGGCCTGTTCGAACTCGTTGGGAATCCAGCGATTTTCGTAGGTGTAGTAGTAATTTTGGTATTCTTGCTCCCCTGCCTTGGCTTTCAGGGCCCAGTCATGTTGGTGAGAAGTATGGTTGAGCACTATATCAAGCATCAGGTACATGCCTTGGTCGTGCATGGTTTTGCGCAAAGCAATTAGGTCCTCCAAACTCCCAAAACGGGGATCTACCTTCCTAAAATTAGAAACGGCATACCCCCCATCACTCTCTCCTTGTGGGCTCTCAAAGAGCGGCATCAAGTGAAGAAAATTTACCCCCAGGTCCTGCAGGTGCGAAAGTTTGGAAGGCATGGTTTCGAGATTCCCTGCAAAGCGGTCCACATACAGACTCATTCCTGCCAAATGTTGACTCAAAAACCAATAGCCTTCGGCAGCCTTATTTCGATCCCGTTCTCGAAGTTGTTCTTCTCGAGCTTGATATCCCTGAATCAGGCATTTCAAAAGCTCGAGCAACTGAAAATCGGCTTCCTCATGCACTCCATAGAGCTCTTGAAATAAGCCTTGAATTTTGGGAAGGCTGGTATGAAAACGAGTTACAAATTCTTGGTCTACTCCCTGAACATCTAGGGAATGTGCCTTGAAAAGTTGGTTAATTTTTTCTGCAGACGTGGTTTCTACCGTCATGGGTATAGGCAATGGAGTGATAAAATAGGTTAATGACCCGAAGGGGCTTGTACCGGTGAAGTGGGTGTTTTACCTCCTTTGATGCGCAGCGTAGCGGCGGCGGCAATCAACAGCAATACTCCTCCAAATAGGATGGCTTGTCCCGCATCGTTGTTTAAGAAATTTTTGGAGATATAGCCAAAGGTCAGTGTCTGAAAGATCATGGGGATCACGATCATCATGTTGATGATACCCATGTATACGCCGTAGCGTTCTTTGGGAATTTCGTTGACCACGAGTAAGTAGGGAATCCCCATCATACTGGCCCAGGCAATACCAAATCCCGTCATCGGAATAAATAGGGCATATTTATTTTCCAGCATCGGGAAAGTCAATAAACCCATTCCAGCAAGCAACAAGCAGATGAAATGGACCCGCTTTGCGCCAAACTTTTGGGCCAAAGCCGCTAAGAAGAATGCAGAAAGAAAGGTGACAATGTTGTACCAACCATTGACTAGACCTGCCCATCCTACGGCCTCTTCGTAGGCAGCAGGATCAGAGGAAGGCGTGGCCTTCCATACCGACAGGGCAATACTTTTGGCTGAATTTTGCCAGTAGCAAAACAGGGCATACCATTGGAAAAGGTAAACCAAGGCCAGCTTCCACATCACTGCAGGCATGACTAGGATCGCCTCCACAATCTCTAAATTTTGAGCAAAAAGGACGCGTAAGGTAGGGTTGGAATCTACCCAAGTCAGCACCTTTCGAATTAGTTCACGATCAACTAGTGTAAATGGCAAAAGGATTAAAAACACGGCATAGGCCACTAATGTGCTCAGAATAGATAGAAAAAACTGAATTGCTGGATGCGGCATTCCTTGATTACGAAGTCGTAAGACTGCCAATTCGGCCTCTGAAGGAGGATATTCTGGGGTTTTGGACATACTCCAAAGTACCGAGGTGATCGAGCAGACCGTACCTAAGAAAAAAGAGGCGTACACCCAAACGGGGAGTGCACCCCAGCTACCCTTGAAGTAAATTTGAAAAAAGAAGAGGGAGAGATTGGCCAAGGTAATCCCCAAACCAGTAAAGAAACTTTGGGTCAGGAAGCCTTTGCTATACTGTTCTTCCGGAAGGGAATCTGCAATCAAGGCCCGATAAGGTTCCATGGCGGTATTGTTGGCAGCATCCAGGACCCATAGCAGGCCTGCTGCCATCCACAAGGAGCTGCTAAAGGGATAGAAAAACAAGCAGATACTACAAAGTAGCGCCCCAATAAAGAAAAAGGGTTTGCGCCTACCATAGCGATCGCTCCAAGTGCTATCACTGAGCGCACCGATAATGGGCTGAATTAAAAGACCCGTCATCGGCCCAGCGAGGTTGAGCAGGGGAATCTCATCTGGAGCTGCTCCCAGCATATCGTAAATGGGATTGACAGCACTTTGCTGCAATCCAAAACTATATTGTATCCCAAAAAACCCAACATTCATGTTGATAATTTGGGTAAAGGACAAAGTAGGTTTTCGCATGGGCGATTTTGGGTTTTGGTTTTTTTGGGTAATAATTCCTCAAAAAATACGAAGATTCGTGTTTTAAAAAACTGGAAAACTTACCAAAGAGTACGCCAATTGCAGAAAAGCCTTAGGAAATCGATTGATTTCCGGTCCTCTACACTAAAAAAATAGTACCGGCGGCTAATTTGTTTTTAATTCTGGATTGATCTACCGGGGCGGATCAAGTTTACCAACACCTATTCTTAAAAATCGATTTTGAATTTTACCGCCAAGCTTTTTTCAAAAAGTGAAGCCAATTTCCATGCATCACCTTTTGAACATCCGCTTCTGTATAGCCTCTCGCCCTTAGTAGGTCTGGGATTTTTTGCAAGTCTGCAATACTTTCCAAGTCCGAAGGACACTGTTCTTTTCCAAATGCCCCATCTAAATCCGAACCAATACCAATATGATTGGCATTTCCAGCCAACTGGCAGATATGATCCATGTGGTCCAAGAGAGTGGATAGGGTTACATTTCGCTCCTGAGGTGTACTTTTCCCTCGTATCCAACCCGGGCTTAGCATCCAGGCATCAAATACCCCCCCAATTACGGCTCCACGAGCGATCAAAGCCTTGATCATCTCATCGGAAAACTGTCGGTTGTGGTCTACTAGCGTGCGGCAATTGTTGTGACTAGCCCATACAGGTCCTTGGAAATGATCCAAAGCATCCCAAAATGCCAAGTCACAGAGGTGGGTGGCATCTAGAATGATTCCCAATTCCTCCATTTTCCGAAGCAAGTCCTTCCCTTGTTGAGAAAGGGGTAAGGAGGCATCTGTCCCATAGGCATAGCGCCCTGGCCCGTAATGGGCAGGACCTAGGGCTCTCAAACCATTTTCATGGGCCGTTTCTAGGTAGTCGAGCGACACGATAGAGTCGGCACCTTCAAGAGACAAGATGTACCCAATTGCTTTTTGACTTTTATCTTCCCCAGTATTCCAGTTGGCCAAATGTACCTCTAGCTCCTGCCAATTTCGAATTTGCTTCAACTCCCCCTGCTCCTCCATGGCTCTATACCAGGCCAATTGTGCTTGGGTATGCGCCCATGCTTGCTGCGGAGAGTGCCAGCCGGGTAGTGGATTGTCGGGCGCTACATAGCGCGCAATTTGCGTAGCGACCACTAGTCCTACGTTTCCTTTGCGAAGCTCCGGAAGCGATACGGTTGCATTGCCTCGGTCGGGTTTATCTGTCATTCCCTGTTCTCGAGCATTGATCTCGGAAAGTGGACGGGTTAGGTCCCTATTCCATTCCATCGCATTCATGCTTAGGTCTAGGTGTGCGTCGATGGTAAACATGTTAGAAGGCTTGGAGGACAAAAACGGTAGGTACTTTATGAAGGTCTAGCGGGTGTTTTTTCCAGTCCGCAATGGTTTTGGTTTGGATCAATTCATCGGCGGCAGTAAGGTTTTTGGCAATGCAAAGCTTGGTTTGGGGGGAAAGTGAGGCGAGTGCATCTGCTAGCAATTGATTGTTACGAAAAGGCGTCTCCATAAAAAGTTGCGCCCGTTTTTCTCGTATAGATTCCTGCTCCAACTTCTTCAAAGCGGTTGCTCTTTCCTTTTTGTCGATGGGAAGGTATCCATGAAATGCGAAAGATTGACCCGAAAATCCAGATCCCATCAATGCCAGAAACATGGAGCTGGGACCAGAGATAGGCACCACTTGAATGCCTTTTTGATGCGCATAGGCAACAGCTAAGGAACCGGGATCGGCAATACCAGGGCAACCCGCTTCGGAAATCACCCCAATATCTACTCCATTTAAAATCGGCAGCATCAAGTGAGCCATTTGTTCTGGCTGGGTATCTTTATCTAGAATTTCCAAATGCAATTCTTCGATATTGACTCCCAACTTCAAACTGGAAATGTAGCGTCGTGCAGTTCGCAAATTTTCAACTAAAAAATAATTTGTATGGGCAATCACCTCACGAACCTGTGGAGAAATTACTTCCATTGCCGTATTTTCTGCGAGCACATTGGGGATTAAAAATAATTTACCTATAGACATGTACAGAAGAAATTGATTTTTAAAGTTAAAATTTAATGTATGAAATCCGTATCTTAAACGGGTATATACTTTCTCCAAATTCCGCCATGCTCAAAAAATACCTTCTCTTTGCCTCCTTGCTTTTATGTAGCACCCCCTCTTTTTCCCAACAAGTCAAAGCCCTAGTAGGGGGAACCTTGATTGATGGATTTGGAGGTACGCCTATCCGTAATTCAGTGATAATTGTGGAAGGGGAGCGGATCAAGGCCATTGGACAAGTGGGAAGCCTAGCGATTCCTGCTGGAGCAGAAGTGATTTCCACTGAAGGCATGAGTGTATTGCCTGGACTTTGGGACATGCACGTGCACCTGATGCTCAACGGGCATAGCGACTATACACATTGGGACAGCACCTATATCGATGTATTCGAATCGGTGATTATGCCGTCTTCAGCCCATCAATTGCTGATGGCAGGAGTGACTAGTGCTCGAGATTTGGGTGCTCCACTTGAGGCCAGCATCAAGGTGAAAAAACGCATTCAAAATGGGGAAATTCCAGGACCTACTATTTATGTATCTGGGCCATTCATTCAAAAAGCTCCCTATCCCAATACAGAGGCCTTCCGCTGGGGGGTCAACGGCGTTGCAGATGCTCGAGCAAAAGTGAAGAAACTGATCGATGCGGGTGTGGACGTCATCAAACTCATCGACCAAGACCAAATGACCTTGGAGGAAGCCAAAGCCGTGGTAGATGAAGCGCACAAGTATGGAAAAATGGTGGTGGGCCACTCCCATCGTCCTGATGAAATTCGAATCGGACTTCAAATCGGGGTAGATAATTTTGAGCATACAGGATTGAGTAGCGCCCCAGAATATCCAGAAGATATCATGAAGCTGATGAAAGAACGCGCAGCAAAAATGAATTTAGGTCCGCTTTTCTGGACGCCAACCGTAGAAGGCCTTTTCAATTACGAGTATGTACGGGACCACCCCGAAAAACTAGACGATACTTCTTGGCATTTGGGCCTTCCAGATTCCATCATTCGAGATATTCGGGCCTCACTCCGATTCCCTGGAAGAATGTCTTACTTTCAATTGACTCCCGTCCGTAAACCTACATTGGATCGCAAATTTGCCCAACTCAAAGAAAGTGGGGTGGTGATGCTCGTCGGCACGGACAGCGGCATTCCAATGAAATTTCATAGCCAAAGTACCTGGAATGAATTGGATGTATGGGTCAACCAGTTTGGGATGGACCCCTTGCTTACCATCAAAGCAGCCACCTACTGGCCGGCCGTAGCCATGAAAGTGGAAAAAGATTACGGGACTATCTCCGAAGGAAAATATGCCGATATCATCGCGGTAAGGGGAGATGTATTGCGCTACATCAACTTGCTACAGGATGTGGACATGGTAATGAAGCACGGGAAGCAAGTGAAGTAAAATCGTCGAAGGCCCACAGTCTACAGGTTACCGCTTATAGAATTGAACTTCACAACTTTTTTTGGTTCGGATAAAAACTAAAAGTGCAATGAACTAACTCTGCGTATTTTTCTATTAAAATCTGCGTGAAAAACACATCAAAAAGGACCTGTCGAAAATTTTACGACAGGTCAAATTTTATCCTAAAAACCTTCTCATCTCTGCCACCACCGCTTGCGGCTGTTCGGCATGTAGCCAGTGCCCTGCATTGGGAATAGAGATCCAGGTACAATTTGGGAAATGGCGCTTCATATCTGGAAGGTCTTTCTCTTGAATGTAGGAGGAATTGGCGCCTCCCAAAAATAAGGTCGGTCCTTCATAAACAGTTTCTTTATCCAAGGCTTTCCCCACCTCTTCAATGTGTTGGGTAATCACCGGAAGGTTGATTTTCCAGGCAAATCCGTTCGCATCCCTACTCAAACTTTTGAGCAAAAATTGGCGAATACCTGCCTCTGGAATAGAGTCAGCCAATTGCTCATCCGCTTCTTTTCTTGACTGCAGCGTTTGTAAGTTCAATGCATTCAGCCCTTCCAAAATCAATTGGTGATGAATGGGATAGTAGCCCGGGGCAATATCTCCTACGATGAGTTTGCGCACCCGATCCGGGTAGCGCACTGCAAAATTCATTACGGTCTTCCCCCCCATAGAATGCCCCATCAAGTACACGGAATCTAAGCCCTCTCCATCCAGCAGCTCGCACAAATCCTCCACCATAACCCCATAATTCCATTCGGCAGAATGGGGGGAATCCCCATGGTTGCGCTGATCGACTAGATATAAGGTGTAGTGATCCAGGAGTTCCTTGCCAATGGAAAACCAGTTGTCTAAGGAACCAAAGAGGCCATGGAGAATTACAAGAGGGGGGCCGGTGCCACTTTTTTTGAAATGTAACTTCATAGTGAACGTTCGAATGATGAAATATGCATTACGTGGCTATTGATAGCGCTATGAGTATCTGTTAATCAGTAAATTTTATAGTTCTAGTTGCCGACGGTACTGTTGAATGGTGTTTTCCAATCCAAAATAAAGTGCATCGCATACCAGGGCATGTCCAATAGAGACCTCCAAAAGCTCGGGGATGCACTGCTTGAAGTAGGCCAAATTGTGCATGTCCAAATCATGTCCCGCATTGAGCCCCAATCCAAGTTCAGTGGCCAACTTGGCTACCTCCACATAGGGTTGCACTGCACGCTCTCGATCCAAAGGGTAACCTGAGGCATAGGGCTCGGTATATAGTTCGACCCGATCTGTGCCAGTCAATTTGGCGGGTTCAAAAAACTTAGAATCAGGATTGATGAAGATAGATACTCGGGTTCCCATTTCTTTTAGCTCAGCCACAATATCCCGGAGCATCCCTTGATGGGTCAGCGTATCCCAACCTGTATTGGAAGTAATGGCATCAGGTGGATCGGGAACTAGCGTGGCTTGTACAGGCCTTACTTCGCGTATCAGTTGCATGAATCGAGCATCGGGATACCCTTCTATATTAAATTCTGTGCGTAGGACTTGGGCCAAATCTACCACATCCTGGAAGCGGATGTGACGGGCATCGGGGCGAGGATGTACTGTGATTCCCTGTGCCCCAAATCGCTCACAATCCAGCGCCACTTGCACCACATTGGGATTATTGCCCCCCCTAGCATTGCGGAGAGTCGCAATCTTATTAATATTTACACTTAGCTTTGTCATGTTGGCACCGAAAAAAAGGTAATTTTACAGGGTTACTTTAGTATAACACAAAACTAAAACTTATGGCTTTAAAGCAGCGAATTGAAACTGAAATTAAATCGGCAATGATCGCCAAAAACAAGGTACGCTTGACTGCCTTACGTGCCATCAAGTCCTTAATTTTACTAGAGGAAACAAAGGAAGGATTTTCTGGTGCCTTACCTGAGGAGGAGGAACTTAAACTACTCACGAAAGCGGCAAAGCAGCGCAAAGATTCCGCTGAGATTTATGAAAAACAAAACCGAGCTGACCTTTTAGAAGTGGAGCTAGCAGAATTGGCAGTCATTCAGGAATTCTTACCAAAAGCACTTTCTGAAGAAGAGCTGACCCAAGCGATTCAAGAAATCATCGGGCGAATTGGTGCATCAGGCCCTCAGGATATGGGAAAAGTAATGGGAATAGCAAGCAAAGAGCTGGCAGGAAAGGCAGATGGCAAAGCCATTGCCGATCGAGTGAAAACCTTATTAGCCAAATAAATTGGAGCCAATCGACGTCATCCTTTTGCTATTATTAGGCTTAGGTGCCTATGAGGGCTACAAAAAAGGCCTATTAATGAGTTTGATTGGCCTCTTCGGTTTTGTTTTGGCTATCGTTCTTGGTATTTATTTGATGGAATCGGTTGGCAATTGGTTGGCAAGTGAAACACAACAAAGTGCTTTTGCAATGCCAATTGTGGCGTTCTTGATTGTTTTTTTTAGCACTTTATTTTTAGTGCACCTAGCAGGTAGGGCTGTCAAAAAAATGATGGGCTTGGTGCTTCTTGGAGGATTAGATAGTATAGGAGGTGCAGTACTTGGACTCGTTCGAACAGGTTTTTTTATCAGCTTGCTGGTTTGGGTGTTTTTAAAGCTAGAACTTAGCTCCTTTCAGGAGTGGCGTACAAAAAGTGAGTTACTCACTTACCTTGAGCCCCTCACTCCCACCGTTCTGGACATGTTAGATCCGATTCTCCCATCGGTCAAAGATGTTAGCCAAAAATTAATCCAAAAGTTTGATGGAGAGGCCAACTAAATGGGTAGCCCATTTAGTTCGTGGTGCTCGTTCACCTACCTTAGTTGATTATCCTCTTTGTCACTAAAAACCAAAGAAAAATAAGGTTGTGGTCTGCGCGAAGTCTGCTGTCGCCGATTACCTCAAATCAATCACCTCAATTCCAGGATGTTTTTTGGGGTCAAAGGTGAAATGACTCATTGGAAGACTGGGTGAAGCTTGTAAACTTTTGAAGGCGTAGGTAAACTTACCTCCCTGGCCATCCAGTATTTCCCAACCTACAAGCTGCTGACTGGATTTATCAATTAACAAACGAACCTGTTGAAATGGAGCATTTGCCTTGACAGCAGTCAGTTCCACTACAGCAACTGATTTTCCTTGGTAGATCTTGTCAGTTAAGAGTTTGTAGTTGAAGCCGGATTGGTACAGGGTGTAAATTGTAGTGGGTGTTAATTCCCCTTCCATCAAAGCCGCATCGTTGATGGTCACCTCTTTGTACCCCCCTGTTTGGATAAACGTCCAAACCGTCTTGCCATCGTTGTAAATCTCTTGATCTGGAAGCTTCAATCGGTATTTATCTCCAAGCACCGCCACTTCTCCAACTTGTCGATCTCCTGTTCCTCCCTCATCTTGGAAGGTAAATTCAAAGCTTGCGGTAAACCCCTTCATGCTTTGAAATTTGGTGCGCATTGCATCCAAAACTTCCTTTGCTTTGGGGTCTTTTTGTGCCAAACTGGGCACTGCCACTAAAAAAGAAATTAAAAATGGAAATAAAAGAAGTCTTAAGTTCATGGGAATGAATGCTCTAATTCACTAGGCACCATTTACAAACTACTCAATAACCGTTCCAAACTCACTTCGTCTTGAATTAAAACCTCACGTGCCTTGGATCCTTCAAAAGGACCTACCACACCTGCAGCCTCAAGTTGATCGACAATCCTTCCTGCGCGATTGTATCCCAACTTCAGCTTTCGCTGAATCAAAGAGGTGCTTCCTTGCTGATGGAGTACAATCAAGCGTGCTGCCTCGTCAAACAAAGGATCTCTATCGGACAAGTCAATATCTCCTCCGGACCCATCCCCATCTTCTCCCACAAATTCTGGTAAAAGGTAGGCTGAGGCATAGCCTTTTTGCTCCCCAATCCAATCGCAGACTGCATCTACTTCTGGCGTATCTAGGAAGGCACATTGGATACGGGTCATTTCAGAACCAACAGATAATAGCATGTCCCCCATCCCAATCAATTGATCTGCTCCACCGGCATCCAAAATGGTACGCGAGTCGATTTTGGAAGTAACCCGAAAAGAAAGTCGTGCAGGGAAA
>JAURGC010000009.1 GCA_030833985.1 Algoriphagus sp.
AGCTTCTGAATAGGAAATGGCAGGAATGCGCCCTATTCCTATACGCAGAGAGGCATCTCCAGTCGGGTCTTCCTCCCAATGACCCAACCCCCAATCCAAGAGCCCAAAGTAATCGTCTGAACTGTAGGTAGTCAATGGATCAAGACTGGATCTACTGGTATAGATCGGAATCAAGTTGGGACGTCCACCCAACTTCTTTTTGTAATCGAAAGTACCCTTACCAAGCAATAGCACATTTTTCAGTTGTTTACCCTGGTGGTATTCCTGAGCAATAAAATTTCGAATAGCACTAATATCGGGGTTGCCATATCCATAGTTGTCATAAATTTCCGAGATAAAAACTAGCTGGGTGGAAATCCCCTGGCTGGCTTTGAATGCTTGAAACTGCTGAGCAATCGCTTTAAATTGGGGAATAGTAATGACTATTAATTCGGAACCTTGTGGGTGATTATTTTTGAGTGTGGCAGGTTGGAAATCGATAAGTTCGCTGGTAGTGGAGGGGTTAAAAACTACCCATTTGCTGCCAATAGCAGATTTTCCTTGTAAATACCGCTTAGGATTGTAGAAATCACCTACTTCCCAGGTTTCTAAACCAGTTGCTAGGGAGATTGAATTTTCTTCCTGTGCCGTATAAATACCCTCCTTCAAACTAGAATTTACAAATGGAATTCCCAGAACTGCTAAATCTAGGTGCCCTGAACCGGTGCCTTGGAAGCTAAGACGGAGCTGATCTAGGCGATTACCTTTGGGTGAAAAAGGAAGTTGAATAGCTGCAGTAGTTCCCTTGATTCCATAAGTAGTGGTAGGAATGGGCGAGAACTTGACTTCTTCTAGGAATACGTCGTCAACAGAAATCCGAAAGCTAGAAGGGGCTGTGGACTGGCTCATCAGCTGGGTATAAAGTAGCCATGGTGCAGTAGCATCGGTACTATTACCATAATTGATGACTAGACTTTGCCCTTGGCGAATGGGTAACGAATACCAAGATCTACCTGAGTTGAGAAGATTTATTTTTTCCTCTTTTAGTGAAAGCAATTGGTACCAAACCGATGTAGTGGAGGAAGGGCTTGCTTGTCCAATTTTTTCTTCAATTCGTTGGGGGATTGCTTTTTTTCCCAATCCATAGCGCAGCGTATCGGTATACAAATGATGGATATAGTTCAATTCTCCCTGGCCAGTGAAGCTACTTTGATGAGGTCCCTCCAAATAAAAATAGAGCTGATTGGAGTCTAGCCAAGAAGGAATTTCTTGGGGGCGAAGTTGTGCAGAATCCAACTTTTGAGGCAGCATCCCTGGGTAACCATAGATAGCTACTTCTTCCAGGCGTTCAAACCCAAGTTTTCGGGCTTGTTCTGCGCTTAGTTTGTAGACTCCTGATTTAGTTACCCCAACCGTATGGGTAAACGTTTGGCTAAAGGTAGTCTGGTACAAAAGTCCCAGAAGAAAGAGAAGGGCCCAGCCTTGCATCTTCATTTTTTGCACAGGGCTTGTTCCAGAATCGATAAAAACAAGTAGGAGAGGATGATTAGAGGAATGCCAGCAAGTTGCATCCAAGCAAGAAAAAATATACCGCTTGCGAGTATAGCATAACGGAAGTAGTTGTCAGTAATCCTTCCGTTCTTAAATTTTAGTGCAATCAATGGGAGTTCTGAAACTAGTAGAAAGCTTGCTGCCCAGGCAATCAGAATCCCTGCTATGGGACTTGTAAGCCAAGGAGCTAGTTGGGGCCAGTAGACAGCAAGGTGGGGAAGACTAGAAAGTAACAGTGCATTGGCAGGCGTAGGAAGTCCAATAAATCGATCACTTTGTCTGGTATCCAAATTGAATTTTGCTAGTCTGTACGCGGAAAATAGTGGAACTATCAGGGTGAAATACGGTAGGATTTGCGACTCGGTTTGCGATTTGGTGAGTGCATACAAGATTATTCCTGGCAAAACGCCAAAAGAGACTACATCTGCCAGGGAATCCAACTCTTTCCCCAATTCACTTTGAACTTTTAGAATTCTGGCAGCAAAACCATCTAAAAAATCAAATCCTGCAGAAAGAAGCACAAAATAAGCGCCGAATAAAACCTGGCCTTCCAACACCCAAAGGATACCCAAAACTCCAGAAAGGAGATTCAATAAAGTAATAAGGTTGGGTATCTGGGCTTTTAAATTCATGGATTTGCTTTTAGACCTACAAAAGGATTGTTCTTTTTTTCAAAACCAATGGTGGTTTCTGGCCCATGGCCAGGGAAAATTACCGTTTCTTCAGGGAGAATAAACAATTGGGATTTTATCTTTTCAAGTAGCAGGGCATGATTTCCTCCTGGAAGGTCTGTACGTCCTATACTGCCTCTAAATAGCGTATCCCCAGCTATGCAGCGCCTACTTTCTTCGTGGTAAAATGCCAGATGTCCGGGTGCATGTCCAGGTACAAAGATGCAACGTAGCTTTTCGTTACCGATATAAATTTCTTGTCCTTCAACTAAAAAGGAGTTCGGTTGAGAAGGAACGTAGTCTCGAAATCCATAATTAGGCGCATACACCTCCACTGATTTTAGGACTGGAACTTCCAGGGCATGGATATTTAAAGGAACTAGAAATCGTTCCATTGCCCAAGCATTTCCAAGTACGTGATCGATATGGCAATGGGTATTGAGGAGTTGGCTTACCTTCAAATTCTGGTCTAGTACAAATTCTTCTAGCTCTTTTTTTTCTTCAGGAGTATGGCATCCAGGATCAATTAAGGTAGCATTACCTTCCTCATCGTATAGGAGATATGTATTTTCTTGAAAAGGGTTGAAAGTGAAGCACTTGATGTGGAGCATGTGAAAAGTCTTCGAGATAAAAGCAAAGTAAAGAATTATGGACTTAATTTAGGACATGGAAATTGATTTTTTAATCATTGGACAAGGTTTGGCAGGTTCTGCCTTGGGATATCGTTTGATTCGTGAAGGAAAAAGAGTAGTGCTGTTGGATCAACCGAGTAAGAATCAAAGTAGTCAGGTGGCGGCAGGTCTTTTCAACCCCGTTACAGGCAGAAAAATGGTGAAGACCTGGAAAGGGGAGGTGCTCTTTCCTGCGATTACCCCATTTTACCAAGAGTTAGAGGAAATTACCGGAAGAAAATTTCTAACCTTACAATCGATTTACCGCCCTTTTTTGTCCATTGAAGAGCAAAACGAGTGGATGGGTCATTCAAGTGATCCGGAGATGCAGCCTTTTTTAAAGAAAATTGAAGTTGTAAGCCAACATCCTAGTCTAAAGGATCCTTTTGGAGGAGTGATGCTCCAAGAATCAGGATGGTTAGATATCCCTACTCTTTTGGAAGGGATGGCTACTTTTTTTGGGGAACGGTTGCGACAAGAGGAGTTTAAGGAAGAGGAATTGATACAAGAGGGAGGTTATTGGAGCTATGCGGGTTGGAAGGTTCGGGCAATTGTTTATTGCAATGGGCTAGGAGCCATGCGTTCTAGATTTTTTTCCTTTCTTCCTTTTGCTCCTGTCAAAGGGGAGATTTTGGAAGTTAAACAAGATTTTAATCCATCCTACATTGTCAATAGGGGTGTTTTCCGAGTACCCTTACCCAATGGAAATTTTAGGCTAGGCTCAACGTATACCTGGCATGACTTGGAGGAAGGGCCTACAGAAACAGCTCAAAAGGAATTACTGAATAAGTTGATGGAGGTGGTGCCTATACCTGTAGATCAAGTGGTCGCTCACCGAGTGGGTATTCGCCCTGCCACGAAAGATAGAAAGCCGTTTTTAGGGAAACATCCTGCGCATAAAAACGTTTACATCTTCAATGGATTTGGGGCCAAGGGAGTTTCTTTGGTTCCGTACTTTAGCGCGTGCATGCGTGATTTTCTATTGGAAGATCAGCCTTTGCCTGCTGAAGTGTCGATCTCTCGGTATTTTACTTATATTTAAATCCTTACTTGATTGCTGGCAATGCGCATGCATGTAATTCGAACTCTTTTTTTTATACTTCTAGTAGCCTGTACGACACAAGCCTGGGCACAATTTGACCAAGAACGTTTTGGTAAAAACCGAATTCAGCACAAGGAGTTTAACTGGTACTTATATACGTCTGCAAATTTTGAAGTTTACTACTACGATAGGGGTGGTGTAAATGCAAAGATGGCTATTGAATTTTTGGAATCAGAATTCAATAAATTGACACAGAATATAGGATATGTTGCCTATACCAAGCCTCGAATTTACCTATATAATTCTCCAGAGGAGCGCCTGCAAAGCAACTTAGACCTTAACGCAGAACTGTACAATGAAGAAGGAGAAACAAAATTTACAAGGCTGGTAGCGGAGGTTGCCTACAAGGGTAGAACGGATTTATTGAAAGAGGATTTACTTTTTGCAACCTCCCAGGTCATCGTCAGAGAGATGTTGTATGGGGCTTCTGTTTCCGATGCCTTTCAGTCTAATCTAATTAGTAATTTTCCAGATTGGTATGTAGATGGAATCGCCCTCTACTTAGCAAAGGGATGGAGTAGGGAAATGGATGATTACATCCGTCGATACCTTAAAAATACCTCAACTCCAAAATTACATACGTTAACTGACTTGGAAGCGGGTCTTGTGGGGCAATCCATTTGGAACTACATCGCTGAGAAATATGGTCGACGGTATGTTTCTAGTATTTTAAATCTTTCTAGAATCAATCGAAGTGAAGAAAATAGTATAGCCAATACGATAGGAATCAATATCAAGGCGTTTTATTCCGATTGGCAGCAGTTTTACCTAAAGGTCAATGAGCCTGTTTACGCTAATTTCAAAGGTGTAGACTCCAAAAAAGCAGTGGCATCTACCTCTTCCCGCGTTAATGGGGCTATTTCAGATCTTAAATTTAGCCCTGACGGGTTACACCTTGCCTATGTTTTAAATAATGCAGGCAAAGCAACGGTTTGGGTCCGCGAACTTTCCTCTGGGATGGAGCAAAGGGTTTACCAAGGAGGGTCTAAGCACGAGGAACTTCCACCCAATTTGCATTCCCCTGTTATTGCTTGGAGGGATACCGCTACTTTAGCGATTGCCACCTTCAAACGAGGATTAACCACACTTAGACAACGTTCCCTGGATGGGTCTTCTCGAGACAAAATTTACCTTCGGAATATTACCCAGATTCTAAGTTTTGATTTCAATGAATCTGGAAAGAACATGGTGCTTTCTGCCATTTCCAATGGAAAAACGGATCTTTATTCACTCAATACTAGGGGGCAGGGGAAACGATTAACTGACGATTTTTTTGACGAGCTCAACCCTGTTTTTTTAAATGATTCCACCATTGTGTACTCTTCAAACTTCACACCATGGTCCGATTCACTAGTAAAAGCACCTCCTGTCTTGGCAAACTTTCCAGAACAGTACAATTTGTTTCAGGTTGAAGTCCTGAAAGACACCACGGTATTTTCTAAGCTAACGAATGCAAATAGTAAGAATACGCTGCCAAGAAAATTAAATTCAAACAACTTAGTCTTTTTGAGTGATTTGAGTGGTATTTCAAACCTCATGCGCCACAATATTGGCAACCAAGTTTCTACGCAGATATCGGCCTTTGAAACAAGCATTGAAGTGTTTGATGTGAGTGCTCGAATGAATAGGGTAGCCTATGCCCTCCGCAATGGGAAAGAATCTCAACTTTTCGTGGAGGGATTTACGGGCGCTGACCAATTTACACCAAGTACCCCAAGAATCCAGTTGGCCCAGGTAAAGGAGTTAAATGAACGACTTGCTGCCCGCAGGCAATTGGAAGCTAAGACCCAGCAAGAAAATCGGGTGAAGGAACAACAAGTAGCAGGACCTGAGCTTGTGGTACCGAGGAGTCCTTTAGATACACTAACTAAGCAAACCTCGTCCTTGACTACAGATCGTCTACGATTCGAAACTCGAAGAGGGGTGAATACGGATAATTATACTTTCGATTCCCTCCCAAATAGGCTAGCGATTGCTTCTAAAGTTAGCACAACAAAACCTGATGCTTCAGAAAGTATCTTGGATACTTTTAGAAAGCAAAACTTGCGAAAAATGGTATCTGGTCCTCGACCAATGGAAACTCAATTTTTTACCAATCACATCAACTCTAGATTTTTAGTAGATCCACTCCGAGGATTTGGAATGAGTCTCCAAGGTAAAATGACGGATATATTGGACAATCATCAATTTATGGGTGGGATCATGACTGCTTTGGATTTTGACTCTGGAGGGGACATTTGGTTTGAATACGAATACCTCAAATCTCGACTTGACTTTCGAGGAAGGTACGATCGTAAATTGCTTAGGATCAGTGATGGAGATGTCAACTTTCAGAAATATGTTTTGACCAAGGTGGAAGCTGGGGTAGCTTATCCTATGTCCATCCACTCCCGAGTCTATGTTGCTCCTTTCGCTGCTAAAACACAGTACTTCAATTTGAATGAAGATTCGTTGATCTACAGTAATATTCCCGAGCTGAATCAATTGGATGTTTCCTATGTGGGTGGAAAGGCAGAATTTGTGTACGATAGAACGGAACCGATGGGCTTGTATTCGTTTACAGGCACGAAAGGAAAGGTTGGCTTTCAACACTATCAAGGATTGAATTTAGGCAATCGTTCCTTTAGTAATTTGTATGTAGATTTCCGTAACTACCAGAAAATACACAAAAATGTGGTCTTGGCATCCAAGCTTTATTACGGATCTTTCCTAGGTCCTAACCCCCAGAATTATCTAGTTGGAGGAATGGACAATTGGTTGTTTAACTCTTTCTACAATCCTCCTGCAAATAGACCTGAGCCTTCTCCAGTACGGAATCCACAGGGGCTTGAAAACTCAAATTTGCTTTTTGCTGATTTTGTGGACTTAAGAGGGTTTGATTACGATGAAATTCGAGGGAGAAATGTCCTCACCTTTTCGACAGAATTGAGGCTACCCTTGTTTTCCTATTTAACAAGAGGAAATATCACTTCCAATTTTATCAAAAATTTCCAGTTAGTCGGGTTCTATGACGTTGGTTCAGCTTGGAATGATGCCGCTCCTTGGGAAAAGATCAATGATCAAAATACAGAGGTAATCAATACCTCAGGCTCACCTTTTGTGATTGTCTTGAATAATTTCAACAATCCATGGTTGCAAAGTTATGGCGCAGGATTACGAACGGTATTGCTCAATTATTATGTGAAGTTTGACGTGGCACGACCTGTGCGGAATTATAAAAATGAAGAGTTGAAATTTTACTTTACTTTGGGGTATAATTTCTAAAAGCAATACGTATGATCAAATCCATGACTGGCTACGGGGTAGCCGGATTTGAGAACGAGCAGCTGGTCATCCAAGTAGAGGTCCGGACGCTTAACTCAAAAATGCTAGACCTTTCTATCCGAAGTCCTAGACAATTTGCCGATAAAGAGTCCGAGATTCGAAATCGAGTACAGGCGATTTTGGATAGAGGTAAGGTCAGTGTCTCGATTGAATTTTTTGCCAAAGGAAGTCAAAACTTACCTGTACAACTCAATGAAGAGTTATTTAAGAGCTATTACCACGCCTTTGAGCAACTAGCGGCTACGGTAGGTGGATCGACTACTGATTTATTTAAACTTGCACTTCAAGCCCCACAGGTGATGGTCACCACCCCAGTGGAAAGGGAAGATCAGGGCGATTGGGCACAAGTAAAATTGGTGTTGGAAGAAGCATTGCTTCGTTGCGAGGCATTTCGGGAAGATGAAGGAGCCTCGCTTTTTGTAAAATTAAACGAGAATATTGATCTGATTCGACAGGGATGGTCAGTAATAAAAGCAGAAGAATCAAACCGGAAAGAAAAAATTCAAAATCGAATTCGTGGACATTTTTCCCAGTGGATGGATGAACATGCTTTTGATGCAAATCGATTTGAACAAGAGCTGATTTATTATTTTGAGAAATTAGATATCAATGAGGAGCTAGTTCGATTGGAAACCCACCTAGATTACTTTATGAAGTGTATGGATACCGAAGTGAATCAAGGGAAGAAGCTCGGGTTTATTAGCCAAGAGATTGGCCGAGAGATCAATACGATCGGCTCTAAAGCCAACGATGCGGGTATTCAAAAGATTGTGATTCAAATGAAGGATGAGCTAGAAAAGATCAAAGAACAAACCTTAAATGTGTTGTAGGTTCAATAGGTCAACGGATGGACAATCCAAGGTAAATAGCCTAGTTTCTTGAATAGCAAACCAATTACTGGTAATTAGAGGAGTTATCAATCACTAAAAAAGGCCTGGATTCAGGCCTTTTTTGAGTTACAATTTTATAGAGATTCTTCCAGCTTCGCTAGTTGGACAAAAAAAAGACCCGATTAATCGGGTCTTTTGGAATTAGCTTAGTTTGAAGCGGATTGGAAGTCTCATTCGAGTACGAACGGGCTTGCCTCGTTGCTTACCAGGCTCCCACTTAGGGGCATTGGTCACAACTTTTACTGCTTCCTCGTCACAACCTCCACCGATACCTCTCAAAACTTCAACGTCTTGAATGGATCCATCAGTGTTGATTACAAATACCACGATTACCGTTCCTTCAACCCCCATTCTTCGGGCTTGAGTTGGATACTTTAGGTTAGTAGAAAGGTATTTGTTCCAACCAGACATTCCTCCAGGAGGATTAGGCTGAGTTTCTACCACATCAAAGATTTGGTCGGCTTTTTCTTCTTCAATCACCACTTCTTTGATAGCAACCTCTTTAATAACTGTGGTTTCTTTCACGTCAACATCAAAGTTGACATCGATTTTTTCTTCGATTTCTACCTCATCCGGAATTTCTTGGATCACTGGCTGCTCCATCGGCGGTGGGGGTGGTGGGGGTGGTGGCTGCTGGGTGATAGGCACATCTAGCAACTCTTCGAAATTATCTGCGACAGATCCAAGGTCTTTAAGACCACCATCGTCAAACGATTTGTATTCGAAGGCAGCAAGTGTGAGTCCAACCGCAACTGCTAGACCTAGGTTGGTAAACATACCTACCTTATTTGTCAAGTCAGCACTAGGAGTCTTTTTTGCTTCCATGGGGTAATTGGTTTATTGAGGTTAATCGGTTCTAATTTGAATAACAAGTCTAAGAATTATTGGAGATTAATCCAAAATGAATTTACAAGATGGACGATATAAATAACCAAATAATCCTGAAAATACCCCTAACACATTGAATAACAGGTCATTTAAATCAAAGCTTCGGTAAGGAATTAGGTGTTGAGCGGTTTCTAGTACTATACTCGGCAGGAGAGCGAGGAGCGCGAAATTGATCCAGAATCGGGTATTTCCATTAAGATTTATTTTCTCTTTAATCCCTAAGCCTACAGCTAGGTAGGAAAGAACGAAAAAAAGGAAAAAATGGATGAGCTTATCCTGAAATCGGAATACTGATACATCAGGCAATGTACTTCCCGGTGTAAGCATAGCCACAGTACTTGCTGCCAACCAAAACCAGGTCAAAATGCTCCGTCGCATGCAATCCCTTATTCTCCGATCAACGCCTTGTAAGCAGCAGAATCCAAAAGATCCGCAGGAAGAGAATCAGTAAGTTTTACTTTTACCATCCATCCTTCGGTGTACGGGGCATCATTGACTAGTTCTGGGGCTGATTCCAGTTCACTATTTATTTCTAGAATTTCTCCAGTAACTGGCATAAACAAGTCGGAAACAGTTTTTACTGCTTCTACAGTTCCAAATACTGCTCCAGCTTCCAAGTTTTCACCAAGAGTTTCTACCTCTACATAAACAATATCTCCCAACTCTTTTTGTGCAAAGTCGGTTACGCCAATAGTGGCAATATTACCTTCAATTTTAACCCATTCGTGGTCTTTGGTGTACTTTAATTCTTCAGGAAAATTCATGATTGTTCGTTTAATTTTTTCAAAATTAAAAGTATTCGGGAGACATTGAAATCTATTGCGATAAATTAAATCGCAGCTGCCCGCCAAAGGCCGTGGTAGATCGTCGGAAGGCAGTTGTCACGCGTGGGTCATTGACGGTACGCTCAAAATAAACGGTTAGGTTTAGGCTCCGATTGATGACATAGCTCAGGGTAGGGCGAAATTGAAAATTGAAATTCCCATTAGTAACTGTAGCCTTTTCTTCAATTTTTCGTTGTACCTGCTGGGTACTTCCAATCTTGGTATCCAAGCGCAATTGAAGGTCGTTCTTTAATACTTTTTGTTGGCCACTTATTTTGAATGGAATCTTTACCCCTGCTTTGGTGTAGGAAAGGGTCAATCCAAAATCACTGCTTGCTTGCTCGGTGATTTGTGAATTTGAAAAATTCAAACCTAAATTCCGTTCTCGATTGTACTTGATGGCAATATTCATTCGTTGCTTGGTCAGCAAATCCAATCCAATTAGGGGAGCAAATCGTTCCGTGAGCACTACTTGGTTTAAAATATAAATTGGAATAAACTGCCCCTCTAAATTGGTCAAATTAGGACGCTGCAATTGTTGCAAGGTGTTGAACAGTTCCAACCCTTCTTGGTATTGCAAAGAATTGGAAAAATTGCTTACGTCATAGGTGGAACTGTAGGCATGAGTCAAGTTGATGCTACTAAAAAGTTCACTAAGTCCTTTTAGACGGGACAAGCCACGGTAATCTATGCGCCAATTAGGTAGTGGCGTTTTTGGAAAAGGATTCAGATTGGTCGTCTTTGCATCTTTCCCTTGGTAAGCAGCCAAAAAAGAGGGAATGAGAACATCTTGTCCATTGATTGGGTATTCACCGGGTGCTGTAGCTTGTTGGTCTAGACGCTGTTTTATAATGGATCTAAAATTTTCAAAATCCGTAAACAGTTGCGATTCATTTTGCTGCTTGTTTTTGGCAAAAGCAGTACCTAAAAGAACAGTAGTGATGCTATATGAACCCATTCGACTTGGGCTGAGTGACTCAAAGGTTCCAGGATCATCAAAGCTATTTCGGAAAATTTCACTGTAGTCTCCAATTTCCCGTTTATTGGCTTCAAGGGTTATTCTAAAGTCACGTATAGGTTCTGCCAAACCTTTAATTGACAGGTTAACGGCTTTATTTTGACGGAAACTTTGGGTCAATTCAGGACTTGGTGCAAGGTTTCCATTTTGTCCAAGTCGGTATCTTAAATTTGCGTTTTGTGCCCCAAAAACAAAAGCCCATCCAGGATTTTCCCAAGCACGATCCATGCCTAATAGCCCTGTATTTGGCATATAGCCGGGAAGGAAGGTGCCTTCAATGATTCCATAATTAAAAGTCACTTCTTTGAGTAGCATTGCTAGCCTGAGCACCCCTCTCGTGAGTGGAGTACCAATCGTATCACTGGCATTGGGACTTGGTCTACCAGGGATGCTTGGGCGTTTGGGCGCGTTGATAGCTGCTAGGGATTTGCTCTTGTTGTAAAGTTTGATCAAATCCAGTTTTCCAGATAGGGTTTGTTCTCGGGTATTTTGGATGACATTCCCCAAGGTGTCTCGTTGTCCGATGGCTCCGGTTTGCCAGGTGTAGGTACTGAGGTGTCGGTAATCCGTCTGAATCCAATCGGTGAGTGGTAACTTTGCAAATGGCAGCGTATAATTGACCGTTGCTGAGTGGTTGTAATTGGTTGTTCTTCCAAATCGAAGAAAATTTGCTTTTACAGAATCGATTTTGGCTTGTGTATCCAGATCACCTTCCGGTTCATCCACTACTGCCGCTGCGCTTGCTGCTAGGTCTACACGAAGGCTAGAGGATAGATCCCAATTGATATTGAAAGATCTATTCATAAAAAAGGACTTTTGGAAAAGTGGATCTACGCCTGTGGTGCTGAGCTGGTCATTTCGGTATTGGGAACGGGTAAACCGACGATCCACATCCATTCTAGCCAAAAGAAGTGTAGGGGATAGGTTTAGATTGATGTCCTTGATCAGCTTCAAATAAGGGTTTTTCATTCCTTCGGATTTTTCGAAAGGAGCAATTTTTAGTTCTTTTGGTTGGAAACTGTAGGTGACATTTCCCTTATTAGTCTTGAAATTATAGCCCTGAAGTTGTGCATTGGTTTGGGTGACAGTCCCGGTAGCATAGGAGAAGGCCAAATTTGAAAGGTCGTAAATGCGACTTGGTGATTCCTGATTTTTCTTCAGTTTTCGGACATTGTTCAAACTGATATTTTGGCGAGAAAGCTGGTCCATTGTGATATCTCGGTAGGCATCTTTATCAGCATTGTTGGCAAATTTTTCCAAAGCTACCTCAAATGGGACATCTGGGTTTAAGGGATCGTACTCAGGGCGTGTACTAGAGTTTTCTAGAGAAAAATAAAGAGGAATACTTACCCCTAATTCTTTGGGGAGGAGCTTGTCTACCTCTACATTTGTGGAGATATCGTATTGGGTAGTAGCTTGGCGGCTACGTTGGGAAAGTTTTGTTTCCAAGCCTCCAAATCCGATGGAATTGTGACGAATGGAGGCGGAGACCACTGCCACATCTGCAATTTTAGTATTTAGATAGGCATTTGCCGCCCAGCCATTTGTTTTTGTAAACCCAGTCGCACGAAGTTCATTTGCCCAAATACAAATGCTCTTGGAAGAGCCAATTCCTGTTCCAGGATTTCGCACTCCAATCATCATTCCTTGTATTTGGTTGAGCTCAGGTCTACCCATTACGGTTACCTTGTATTGCCGGATGGATTTACTGTAGGGTAGCGTCAAGGGTGACTGCGTATTATCGCGCTCCGCTTTGATGGCTACAATTTCCTGGATAGCGATATCCAATTCATTTTCTTCTGGCCAAACTATCTGGGGATCATTGCTTCCCAGGGAGGATATTTTTAAGGGAATTTCAATTTCGTAGTAGTTGTCCGTGTAGTCTGTTCCCAATCTCAAAAAAGCAGTGACTTCCCCATCCCTAGCATCTTCGCTGTTGGCATGAAAAAACATTTTGATGCGCTCGTATTGAACCAGGTCTAAATTGGTATTTTTGAATACGGCCCGGGCATCTTTTGGGGCCAAGTCTTCGACACAAAGCCGGAGGGACTGCTCATTAAGTCTTCGTTCAATGGCAGAGGTATTGTCTCGGTCACGTTGAATTCCTGGAGGTAACACATAAGGACTAGACGTTTCGCTGCCTTGTGCATTTTGCTCAATATTTACCACATCTACCGTAAGGTTAGAATTGTCTGGCTCAGGCAACTCAAAAAAACCACGTTCAAATAGAGATTCTTGAAAAGATCTCCATTGGCTGCCAACCATTCTGAATTCAGCCATTCGTAGTACTACAGGTTGCTGGAAGTCGGTCAGGTAGGTTCGCATCCATCGTATAGATTTAAAGCCAAAAATGTCCCCTTGGACCCGATCAGGCTGTCGCACAGGAATTCGAAACAAGTACCAGTTGACTTGCTCTCCGCCTTCTGTATGGGTCACCTGATCCACGATGTACTTATTCCCCACTTTCAGCTGACCAGGACGGAGATCAATTTCGTACTCATAATAATTCTCCAATTCATTGATGGTATTGTCTGTATTTAAATCTTCGTTATCTGGATTGTTTGTTCCAGAAGGTGTATAGGGGAGATTTTGGTCTGCTGTAACCGGTGTATTGCCCTCCATTCCATTGAATTTTTTGTAGCGCTCCAAAATTTTGGCATTGTCTTGGTCAAATTTGGAGTCTAAATAATATTGAAACCCATCTGCTGAAACATCTAGAAGCAATGCATTTTTTGCAGCTGGAGAAAGGGTAAGGCGGTCTAAAAACCTGTTTTTAAAATAGCTAGCTTCTTCCTCATTTTTCAACCCATCCAAGCCTACATCTTGATTTACTCTAGAAGTAGCTGAATTATCAAAGGCAGGTAATAAGTATTGCTGGCGGGTAATTCTACCCCACTCGTTATCCGAGGTTTCGGTAGGATCTCCATCAGCTGGCAGCCCATTTTCAAAGGCATGGCTGCCATCCTTAATCACATCTTCTGAAATGTCTCCAAGGTTCAAGAAAAATTTTCCTCCCGTGGTGTTATTCTCATTGAAGATTCCATCCAATACCTTGCCGTTTTCACCTGGCAGAAAGGGATCCATCAACCAAAATTCGACATATTCGATATTTGTTCGGTCAAAATCTACCTCGGTGGTGATTGCTCTAGTGATTCCACCATAATTTTGCCTTGGGTTGGGTAGTAACCCTTCGGAAGTAAGTCCGGGGTTGTAATTGTACATTCCCCTTTCCTGCGGAAAAAAGGCAAGCTCAAAAAGGGGCTGAGGGACCACAATGACTTCTCGGTCCTGGTTTTTAAAAATCTCCTGAGGAATTACCCGTCTGACATAGTGGTTTCTGCGATCCTGAGCAGTTATGTTGGCAGGGACTCCAGGACCTCCCTCTCGGTAAAATACGTTGTCAATATTGTACCAGGCTAGCCTTGCTCTACGGTATCCATCGCCTAATTTATCCTCAGTTTGGCTGCTCAGATCAAATCGATCATCGGCTGTTTTTGGAGTAGAAGCAAGTTTCCAATTTTGATTGGCTTGTGCACCCAAATAAAAGGGAGTAACAGCTGCTTCAAAGTCATCAATGTAGGAGGCAGCATCTCCGTTGACAGTATTGGAAGTTCCAGGAATAAGGTGGGCAAATTCTGCGTTAAATTGGACCAAGGACTTTTCTTTTGTATCCGTGAAGGGTAGTGCATCTGCCAATTTGGTCAAAAATCGAGATTCGCTGTTGTAGTTTACATCTAATCCCCAAAGGCTATTGCGTAAGGTCTCGTTGCCTGTGGCAATCCGGGATATATTGGGCCGCTCATTCAAGAATAGAAAAGTTCCTCCTAGGTTTAATTTCTTGTTAGCAAGGTAATCCAACCGAGTTCCCAGCAAACTACGTGTTTGGAAGGAGACTAGATCTGCCTTTTCAAAGCTGACATTTATTTGTTTACCAGATTGTAGGATGGCATCGTTGATGATGACGAGTCGCCCTACATTGTAGTCAATGGTAAAATCTACACCTTCGGTAAGTGGGATGTTTCCCGCCTGAACAATAACGGAACCAGGTGAAATATTTAATCCTGGAAGTTGAATTTCACTGGCAGAGCCGGCAGTAAGTCGCCCTTTAATAAAAAATTTATTGAGTCGGGTAACTAATTCAGCATCAGCAAGTGTGGTCTGGTACAAGGTATCGTAAACATATTTTTCGCTGAGTACTCGTTCGTCGTCTGTAAATTTTCTTGCTAGGTTCGAACCAAAAGGTTCGAGCACTGGAAAAATCAACAAGCCACGGCTCGAAAGCATAGTGATTCCTTCGACAAAATCAAAGTTGCCATCAGGGGCTGGATCATTTTGTGGATTTAGGTTGTCCAAGCCTGTAAGGCGAATTAATGGGATATCCTTTACATTTTTTCCTTCCAAAAGAGCGGGATTATCAAGACCTGTGCGGTCATCTCGGTAGATTACTTGTAACTGAAATCCATCGCGCAATACCTGACTGGCATTGAGGCTATAGACGTTTTTCATCATCAAGTCCCAAGTTGGGACGCGGGTGTTGATCCGTGCTGGACGGAGGAGCTTTAAGAAAATTAGCTCGTCTTCGTTACGAGACTGGTAGTCTTCTGTAAGTTCACCTACCTTAAAGACCTGGCCGTTGTAGGTATATTCGTAGGAGACGGCTACAACCTCGTCGTTTTGTAGTCGTCGGAAAAGGGAGATAAAGCCGAGCTGTCCATTAAAAAAATATTCGGAAGGGTCTAGTTTTCTTGCTCCATTGATTTGTTCAAAATCTACTCCTTTTTTAATCCCTAAACTTTCCTCTAGGGCACGAGCTCCAGCATCAAAGGGGCGATAGCTTGGGTTGCTACTGATCCTGGCATAAAGCTGATTTGCTCCATTTTGAGTAGGGCTGTTTGGATTTCCTGGTCCAATGGCAGGATTCGATGCATTTAGTAACACCCGGCCTTCACCGAGATCCATAAAGGCAGCAAAATTTCGTAGTGTCTCGGTGTTGGTCGCCCGATTCATTACATAAACTTCCACTCGGGTGATGTTTATCCCTGACGTTACCTGGGGGAGTCCTTTTAGCCAGCGCTCGTAGTTATCTCTGAAAAAATGACTGAGAAAGAAATGCCTATTTTCATCGTATTTCGATCCTTGGATATCAAAGGCACGGCCTTGACCATTGGCATCAATCACCAAGTTGTCCCGTCTTCCTCGCTGGGTAGAGGCAACGGCAGTCACGTTGAGCTTACCAAATTTCATTTCTGTTTTTACCCCAAACAGATTTTGAGCACCTTGAATCAGTCGATTTTGGATGGGTAAGCTCACATTTCCCAATTCAATGGACTGAATAATGTCCTCATCAAAGCCGTCGTATTCGAGCTTGAGTTGATTCTGGAAATCAAAGGAGTTATTGGAGTCAAAGTTGGCACCGATCTTTAATTTTTGACCAAGGTTGCCATTAACAGCCATTTGAATTTGTTGTTGGAAGTTGAAATTCCCATTCTTTTGTTGACGAATTGGAATAGTTGGGTTATCAATTCGTCTGAAAATGGCACCAAAATCCAAGTTGACATAGCCTGTAGGAATGATGGTGATAGAATCTCCACCAAAAATCCGATCAAAGGTGGGGCTTACAGTAATTGGAGGAATAAGATTTCTTCCTTCTACTGCACTTTCACCATCTATCCCTTTTGCTCTTGTTCTCCAATATGATTGCCTTACTTGGTATTCTTGAAGTGGAGCAAATTTTTCGAAATCATATTCCTGTGGGTTCCCTAAACTCAGGCTGTCCAACTGGTCGATCATCTGGTAGCGTAGGGTGGAATCCATGACCACCTGTACTTGTTTTTCTACGCTTGAATTGGGGAAAAAGAGTGATCTTTTTGATGAAAAAGGGTTTTTTGTTGGAAAAAGTGGGTTGGTCCGTTTTTGTTGCCAAAGTAAAAAAGAAGGGGCTAGCCTCCGTTGATTTAAGGAGTCAATCCGAGAGTTGGATTGGGTTAGTTGTTGCGCAAGGAGTGAATTTACTGGGAGGGAGACAAGGAGGAGCAGGAGGAGTAAGAGGCGGCTCTTAGTTCTCTTTTTCCAAAAAATAAATTTTTCCTCAACCTTCAATTTAACCGATATTAAGGAGTTTTTAGCGACGCTTTAATTAATTCTTCTAAAGAAAGGGGACTACCACTTTTCTTAAGTGCCAGTGCTATATTTTTTTCTGCGATGGCTTTTGGAAAACCCAAGGTGACTAGGGCTTGTAACGCTTCTTCTCGTACTTTATTGCCTCCATTTAAAAATCCTAAAGGAGCGGAAGTTTCACTGTTACTTGATTTTCCAACTTTATCTTTTAGTTCTAGGATAATCCTTTGGGCTGTTTTAGAGCCAATCCCTTTTACTCCTTGTATACTTGCTACGTCACCAGAAATAATCGCCTGTTCAATTTCTGAGCTACTCATAGAGGATAAAATCATTAGTCCAGTACTTGGACCCACTCCTGTGATAGATATCAATAAAAGAAAAAGTCTCTTTTCTTGTTCCTCCTTAAATCCGTAAAGTGTGTGTGCATCTTCCTTGATATGAAGGTAGGTAAGGAGGCGTAATTGTTCCTGGTCTTTGATCGCCGTATACGTTTGAAGGGATATTTTTACATGGTACCCGATACCACCTACATCGATGAGAACATAGGTGGGGTCTTTGTAAACTAATTTTCCGTTGAGGTAATCGATCATGCGTTATCTTGGCTGGATTGTGCATCTACCACAGCTACTGCCACCATGTTGACAATTTCTCGTATGGAGCTACCTAGTTGTAAAATATGTACGGGTTTGTTCATTCCTAGTAGAATAGGGCCTATGGCTTCTGAATTTCCAAGTTCAGCCAAAAGTTTATAGGCAATATTGGAGGAGGATAAATCAGGGAAAATAAGTGTATTGACTTCCATTCCTTTTTGAGCGGTAGCTGCAAAAGGATACATTTCTTTTTGAATATCTTGGTTCAACGCTACGTTAGCTTGCATTTCACCTTCAATAATTAAGTCTGGATATTTCAATTTTGCCAATGCAGTTGCCTTAGCCATTTTTGTCGGAATATCCCCTTGTGCTGATCCAAAATTAGAATACGATAGAAGAGCAATTCTAGGAACCATATTGAAAAATTTGACTGCTGTTGCTGTCAATCCAATGATTTCAACAAGTTCTTCGGCGGTGGGATTTAAATTGACCGTGGCATCTGCAAAGAAGTAAGGCCCTCTTGGCGTATTCATGATGTACATGCCTGCCACTCGGTTTACCCCTTTTTTTACGCCGATGGTTTGTAAAGAAGGGAGGATTGTCTTTGGATAATCACGGGTTAGGCCGGAAATAAAGGCGTCTGCTTCTCCAGTCTCTACCATCAAGGCACCAAAGTAATTACGTTCTTTAACCAATCGAAAGGCATCTGCTTGGTTCATTCCCTTCCGCTGTCTTTTTTCAGCAAGGATTTTCCCAAATTTTTGATTCAATTGATGCTCCTCCATAGGATCAATAATATTGACTCCTTCCAGGTCAAGTGCGTTATCTTGAATTAAATCAAGAATTTTAGTTCGGTTTCCAAGGAGGATAGGGATTGCGATTTTTTCATCTCGAATCAGTTGTGCTGCCTTCAAAATTTTGAGGTTATCGGCTTCGCCAAAGACCACCCGTTTTGGATCTTTTTTTGCACGACCAATCACGATGGACATCAATCGTTCATCGATTCCTATTCGTTTTTGTAGGGCTACTTCGTAGGCATCCCAATCCTTAATTTCATGTTTAGCAACACCAGAATCCATTGCGGCTTTTGCAACTGCCGGTGCGATGGTCGTTATTAATCTTGGATCTACGGGTTTAGGTATAAGATAGAGACGACCAAAGCTCAAATTACTTTCCCCATAGGCTTTGGTCACAATTTCTGGTACAGGCTCCTTGGCAAGTTTGGCTATTGCATGGGCTGCAGCTAGTTTCATCTCCTCGTTGATTACGGTCGCTCTCACATCAAGGGCGCCTCGAAAAATATAGGGGAATCCCAAAACATTGTTTACTTGATTGGGGTGATCCGAACGGCCAGTAGCCATGATTACATCTTTTCTGGCAGCAACCGCAGTTTCGTACCCAATTTCAGGGTCTGGATTGGCTAGGGCAAACACGATTGGGTTAGCGGCCATCGATTGAATCATTTCTGTTGAAATGATGTTTCCAGCGGACAAGCCTAAAAACACATCGGCTCCTTGCATCGCCTCTGCAATAGTCTGAATGGATTGGTGCGTCGCGAATTCCTGGTGTTCTTTTGATAATTCTGGGCGTTGAGCATGGATAACCCCTTCCTTATCGCAAACGATAATATTTTCTTTTTTTGCTCCCAAGCTCAGGTAAAATCTAAGACAGGAAATGGCTGCAGCTCCAGCTCCACTGACTACAATTCGGATGTTATTGATATTTTTTTCAACCAATTCTAGCGCATTCAGGAGTGCCGCGCCAGAAATGATAGCCGTCCCGTGCTGATCATCGTGCATAACGGGGATTTTCATCTCCTTTTTTAGAGTCTGTTCGATTTCAAAGCATTCGGGTGCTTTGATGTCCTCTAGGTTTATTCCTCCAAAAGTAGGTTCAAGGGACTTGATGATCTGAATGAGTTTTTTTGGGTCTTTCTCATTGATTTCTAGATCAAAAACATCAATTCCAGCAAATTTTTTAAACAATACTCCTTTCCCTTCCATCACTGGTTTGGAGGCTTCAGGACCAATATCTCCAAGTCCTAATACAGCGGTTCCATTGGAAATAACGGCCACCAAATTACCTTTTGCAGTGTATTTGTATACGTTTTCTACGTCAGCCGCGATTTCCTTGCATGGTTCAGCTACACCTGGAGAATAGGCTAAAGCCAAATCCAGCTGGCTGGAGACGGGTTTAGACGGAATTACTTGGATTTTTCCTGGAGAGCCTTGACTATGGTAGTTTAATGCATCCTCCTTTCTAATTTTAATCGGCATAAATGGGTAGGATATATTGGGTTTAAGTTCCTTGGTTTTCTGACCAACTCACGTTGGTATTCAATAAAATAGTTTGGATTTCACGGAGCGCATCACGATGGATTTCATTTGGAAAATAAACGAATCCCTCCATGTAGTATAATTTTCCTTTTTTCTCGTCAATCATGAGGTAACCCAAATAAGTCCCTCCCATGCTTAAATTATTTGTTTTCCAAGTTCCTCGGATTTCAATAGTAAAATTATCATTTATCACTAGGTTTCGGAAAGCTGGAGGGATTTGTTTTTCACTGGTAACGAATGATGTGGGATCATCTGGATCTTCAAAAATATGGGTTTTCGCCAGCGAATCACGGAGGGCTAAAATATTTTCAGGAAAAGTTTGTTCCTCTTGAGTGTAATCGGTTACGTAATAAAAAACACTGATATCTGGTCTTCTCTCTGTAGGGGAAGGTTGACGAAGCCAAAGGAAATTAGGCGCTATTTTGGCAAGCTGGTAGGAGATGGGTGGGGTTATTTCAATTCCTAGATTTTTTCGTGCTTCACTTTGTGCTGCAGCATTTTTTCGTGCAAAAAGGGCCTTTGCGAGTCGGTTTCGCTCCCTCATTTCAAAAAGGTTTTGTACCTGCCCCTTGTGCTTCCTTAGGTTGGCAATGAGTTGCTCTTCGGTATTACCAAACAAATACAGTACTTCCTGACCTTGGGCAAATTCATCTTCCATGCGAAGAGAATAGAGGTTCGGATCTGCGGCTGCCTTTGCTTTTGATTCGGCAGTAAATTGGGAGTTAATGACCTGACTTCCTCCTTTTTTATCGTCAAAGGTCGTCACGTAAACCAGGTTGGTGTAGATTTTTAGCATCCGATTCATAGCTCTTGGATCTACCCGATGTATTTTAAACTGTGCTTCGGAGCGAAGCATCCCTGGTAGATCTTCCTGAAATATAGCACGGAGTTCATCGCCTACAGGCCCTGCCCATTTGGTCGAATCAATAGCAAGTACAATCTCCCCAATTGATCCTCGAGCTTTGGGTTTGGTACCTCTTGAACTTCCTTCTGGCCCTTCTTCACAAGAAAAAAGGAATAAGCTAATGACGAATAGAAATTGGAAAGCTTTCATGAATCAAGTTTTTTGTTGAGAAGAAGAAAAACGTATTTACTTCAAAGGCACTCTTTGGTGTTGCAAAACAAATCTTAGAAGCCGTGTAATTAACCGATAATTAACCGCTGTCCAGGTTTAATTGTCGTAGAATTGAGATTGTTTAACCGCTTTAATTGGTCAATACTTAATGCGTGTTTTTGGGATATAATCCATAAGGAATCCCCTGGTTTCACCGTGTAGGTCTTAGGAGTAGGAGAGTCCCCTGCATTTTGTGCCAATGTTTGGCTGCTACTTCTTGAAGGTGTCTGACTACCAGTGTAAATAACTAGGGTTTGTCCAATTTTTATCAGGTTTCCATTTAAATTGTTCCAGTCTCGCAGCTGAGTGAGCGTGACGCCATACTTGCTGGCAATTTTCCCCAATACATCCCCTGATTTTACTTTATAGGCAAGACGGCTTCCATTTTGGACCTCAGATTTTAAGCTAGCTGTCAACGGGGAAATGGTTATTGGAGGGACAGGGTCAGCCCCTAAAGAATCGCTTAGCCATGCCAAATTTTCCTTGACAAAAAAAGCTTTTGTTTTTGGAATTCGAATGGACATCGAACGATTGGCCTCCGGTACAAGTCCTCGTTTAATTGAAGGATTTAGTTTTTCAAGGTCCTCAGCACAAATTCCAGTGAAATGTTCCAACTTTTTAAAGCTTAACGCACGATCAAACTGGATGGATTCGTATTCAAGTGGATAGCTTGGTTCTTCTAAATGTAGGTTATGTTCTTCCAAATGGTTAAGTACGTAGAGCATGGCCTGAAATTGGGGAACATAGCCGCGCGTTTCCTTGGGTAAGTAATTGTAAATGCCCCAGAATGTTTTTTTACCTCCAGACCTGCGAATTGCTTTTCGAACATTGCCGGGTCCACAATTGTAAGCGGCTAGGGCTACTTCCCAATTTCCAAACATTTTATACAGTGCCTTAAGGTACTTTGCTGCTGCTTCGGTGGACTTTTCGGGATCCATTCGATCATCAACCGCAGTACTAATCTGCATGCCGTACATTCTGCCAGTTGCAGGCATAAATTGCCATAGACCCATGGCCCCTACACGCGATTTTATTTTGGGATCTAAACCAGATTCAATAATGGAGAGGTATTGAATTTCAGTGGGCATTCCTTGCTTACGCATCGTCTCCTCATACATGGGAAAGTATTGTTCCTTCCTACCAAGGACCATTTTGACATAGTCTCGGTTTCTTACAGTGAAATATTGGATAAAAGAAAAAATTCGATCATTTAATTCGAATGGCATCTCCAAATCCATTTTTTGAATGCGAGCATCTACTTCTTCGAAAGTGAAATCGGGAACATAGTCGTAATGGTAATTGGGCACTTCCACATCGGCCAACTCATTTATTGATGCTGTTTGTTGAGAAAAAACGGCTGAACCAGCAAAACAAAAGAATACTACTGCTACTTGAGTAAGCTTTAGAATCAACTTTTTCATCGTTCGACTTTAATTTAAAGTTAATGTACTTAAATAATGGCTAAACGCATACAATTCTGCTTCTTTGAAAGTATTGGCCAAGACTTGTAGTCCAATTGGGAGCCCTGTTTCATCCTTTCCATTAGGAATGGAAATTGCAGGCACACCAGCCACCGCTGCCTGTACGGTAAATAAATCTTCCAAATACATGGAGACAGGATCATCCCCGTGTTCTCCAAATTTGAAGGCGGTCGTTGGAGTGGTCGGTAGAAGTAAAAAATCAAAATCGGTCAGTAGTTTTTCTGTTTGATCTTTGATTAGTCTTCGTACTTGCTGTGCCTTGGTAAAGTAGGCATCGTAGTAGCTTGCTGATAAAACAAAAGTTCCAAGGAGAATCCTTCGTTTAACTTCTTCCCCAAACCCCTCACTCCTACTGTTTTTGTTGAGCTGCTCCAGATTTGGGGCTTCTGGACTCCGATACCCGTATTTTACCCCCTCAAAACGAGCTAAGTTTGCACTGGCCTCTGCTGTAGTGAGGATGTAATAGGTGGGCAATACATAGGGAAGTAAAGGGAACTCCACTTCCTCGACCTCATGACCTGCTTGCTTCAGTTTTTCTGCAACCGATAGTGTGTTTTCCTTGATCTCCGCCTGCAAGGTAGGAGCATGAATTGCTTCCTTTAGGAGGGCGATTTTTACTTTTTTGTTGAACTGGAGCAAACTGGAATAGGGGGCTACTTCTATGCTGGAGGAAGTACTATCCTTATCGTCATATCCAGCAATCACTTCAAGTATTCGGGCATTGTCTGGTAAGGTAGTTGAAAATACCCCAATGGTGTCAAATGAAGAGGCGTAAGCTATCAAGCCCCACCGGGAAACTCTAGAATAAGTAGGTTTCATGCCAATTACTCCAGTAAATGCGGCTGGCTGTCGCACCGATCCACCCGTGTCTGTTCCTAAAGAAACTGTACAAAGATTTGCTTGTACAGCCACAGCAGAACCACCTGAAGATCCGCCGGGCACTCGATCGGGGTCGATTTCTTGAAGGACCTTGCCGTAAACAGAGCTTTCATTGGAGCTGCCCATTCCAAATTCATCGCAATTCAATCTGCCGATGATGATGGCATCCTCGTCAAGCAGCCGTTGGATAGCGGTAGCTGTATGCTGGGAAACATAGCCGTTTAAGATTTTAGAACTAGCCGTACAGGGATGTCCTTCGTAGGTAAGTACATCCTTGATACCAATAACCATACCAGCCAATTTTCCTGCTGTACCTGCAACTAGTTTTTGATCCACTTTGTCCGCTTGTTCGAGTGCGGATTGGGCATAAACTTCGACGAAGGCGTTGAGATGCGCCTTCGTCTGAATATTTTGCAAGTAATAGTTTACAATCGATCGACAATCAGATTCCCCTTTTTTCAGGGCAATTTGGATTTCGTCGAAGGAACGATACTTTTCCAAAAGAATAGGAGTGAAATTATTTTTTCTTGTCTTTCATTCCTTCTTCAAGGTCATTTTGAATGTCCTTGGTAGCATCTTTAAATTCACGGATTCCACGTCCGAGTCCTCGTGCCAATTCAGGAATTCGTTTTGCGCCAAACAAAAGAAGAATTACCAGAATAATCAGGATCATCGAAGGACCGCCAATATTGCCAATGAAGCCTAAAGTAGTCATAAAGCTGTGCGTTTAATGGTAGATATAGATACAAAGATACAAGTATCAACCGCTTACCCAAGGAGGTAGGACGCCAATAAGCATCTTTTTTATGAAGATACAATTTTTATTCCTATTTGGCAGTAATCCAGGTTGCAGGGTCCATAATTTGCAAACCTTTCCATGTTTGAAAGTGAACTTCAGCCACTCCCTCCGCATTGGTGGCAACCTGTCCAATAACTCCTTTTGACTTGACGGTTTGGCCGGTCGTTACCGAAATTGATTTCAATTTGCTATACATAGTAAAGTATTCCCCATGTTTGATGATTAGCGTATTGCCATACCCAGGAATGGTGGTGATTTTGGTGACCACACCATCGAATACTGCTCGAACGGAGGAATTGGGCTGAGTACGAATGTCAATCCCGTCACTTTCTAAGGTAATTCCTTTAAGAGTAGGGTGAGGATACGTCCCATACTTTTGGGAAATAATTCCCGTTTCAACTGGCCAAGGGAGTTTTCCTTTATTTTCTGCAAATGAACTTGATAATGCTGCTGCCTCTGGTGTCATCGGCATACTGGTGCCTGCCTTTTTTGTACTGGTACTTTTCTCTTTTTTTGCTGCTGCTTCTGCCAGTCGAATCTCCGCTTCAATTGCAGCTTTAATCATTCGGTTTAATTGTTCTTGTTGCTTTTTTGTCGCAGCAATTTGTCGTTTAATGTCTCGTTCCTTTTTGGACAGGGTGTTCACCAAGCTTTGCTGCTCTTTTCGCATTTGCGCTAGTTTTTCCTTCTCTGTCTTTTCTTCCGCTAATACCTTTTCCTTATCTATTTTTCTTTCATCCAACTGAACTCGCTCTTCTGCCAGGAAAGTAGTTAATTTTTCAATTTGGGCTGCCTGCTTTTTGCGACTTTCCGTATACTGCTTGAGGTATTTCAGCCGCATATACAACTGATTGAAGCTAGTGGAACTGAATACAAACGAGACAATAGAAAGCCCTCTATTTAGTTTGGAAGAATTGTAAATCATTCGACCATATTCCGCTTTCAATTCAGTCAACTGCTTTTCCAAGGAGTTAATTCTCCTCTCTAGATCCACAATTTCATTGGTAAGTAAATTTACTTCGCGGTCCAAGGTAGTTACCAAGCGGTTTTGACTTTGGTATTGTGCAGAAATCGCATTCAACTGACCCAAAGAAGTTTTTTTTGTAGCCGTAGTCTGTTTGAGGATGGCATCAAACTCTTTCAAGCGGGATTGAATTTCTAGCTTGTCCTTTTCAAGCTGCTCCCTACTTTTCTTCGTTTGCCCAGGTAGGGGGAAAGTCAGAAAAAAGGTAAACAGAATTAAAAATACAGTGCTAACGAATTTCATAAGCATTTAAAATCGAAAAGGGAAACTCAAGGTGTTCGACTGCGGTTCCACAGAAGTCCATTGTAGATAAATTCTAAAATTTTGTGTCCCCTGTGGAGCCTTTAAGTTAACTTTAAATAAAGATTCGCTAGGAAAGAGTTGGGATTGGATTTCTTGAAATTTGGGATAGCTAGCTAATACGGAGCTTTCCTCTTCTAGTGAATTACTCAATACTTCCGAGACTTTACCATGTTGGGTATTTATCTTACTAAAATACCGGACTTTATTTCGGACTTGGGTGAGTTCAAATTTTTTACCCACCCGTAGTAATCGGTCCTCGTAACTAGCGGAGTAGGGAACATTTGCCCACAATAAGTTTTGGAAAAGTTCAATAGAAAGGTGGATTCCGTATTGCTTTTCAAATTCTTCGTAGCTGAGTTGAAGGTTTTCTTTTCCCAATCGATCCTTCAACTGAATTTTATCGGTGGTAATCAGTCCTCGAATCGCTTCTACTCCCAATCCAGGCGATAGAGAAAACCAAAGAATACTGTCTTTTCTCGCTCGAACTTGAAGGGTTCCTCGAGTGATTTTTCCAGAGTCTTCCTCCAAAACAAACTTCGCTTTTCCTTGCAATAATTGGTAGTCGGCTACAGTGGGACTGAATGTTTCCATCTCTTTCCCACCTTCTGGTTGGGAGATGATTTTTGCACAACTCCAATTTAGAAGGAGGATTGTGAGCAGTAGAAGGGAGCGTGTACTACTCATGTATTTTCCCGGATTTAATTTTTTGAATTAATTCGGCAGAACCTTCCTTTGTCTTGCTAGCCTTAGTCCACCAGAGGATGGCTTCCTCTCCTCGCTCCAGTCGGTACAAGATATCTCCGTAATGCTCCATCACTACACCGCTTGGTTCTTTTTCGTGCCGCAAGGCTTCTTCCAGATGAATAGCTGCTTCTGCATAGCGTTTCATTTGGTACAATACCCAAGCCAAGGTGTCTAGGTAAGTTCCATTTTTTGGATGTTTTTTGACTACTCGCTGAGCCATTTCCAATGCTTTGTCCAATTCTTGCAAGCCTAACGCTAAAAAGTAAGCATAATTGTTTAGCACTTGCTCATCGTTGGGATTCAGAGTGAGTGCCTTTTCAAAATTGGCAAATGCCGCTTCCTTGTTTCCAAGTTGGTACCAACTAGTACCCAAGCTGCCGTACGCTACTTGCGCTAATTGAGGGTTTTTATCCGCATTTAATTGCAAGGCAGTTTCCAAGGCATCTACTGCTAGCGAATCTTTCTTTAGCGCAGAAAGTAAGATGCCTTCATAAAACCAAAACTCAGCTTTTTCAGGGAATTCTTCTACTGCCATTCTGCTGTACTGCGCTACTTCCTCAAAATCGGCTCCTTCCTCAAAAGAATTTGTAAGCACTTCCTCCAATAGCCGTTCATTTTTAGGTTGGATTGCCAAGGATTTTTTAAAATAGGTCAATGCTTCCTCCTGCTTTTTTTCAGCTTTCCTCCGGTTGCCAAGTGCTTCAAGTATGTCGGCATCCTTGGGATGAAATTTTAGAAAAACCTGCTCCAAACTATCCAATTCCTTTTCCCGTTCTACAGTTTTTAGTTCCTGCAGCAATCCTTGAAAGGCATTCGCCTTTGCTGAAGAAGCAAGGTCAGCGCTTGCCATAGCTGAATAGAGGAAAGTGTTTGCCTGTGGGAGCAATCCTTTCTCTTTAAACAAGGTGTATGCTGCTAGCTGTAACTCAGGTTGGTTTGGATAGCGGGTGATTTCCTTATCTATTAGTTGAATAGCTTGGTCTAATTGGCCATTGTTGTAAAGAATTTCTACTAGTGAAAGCACATAGGAAGGATTGCCTGGAAAAGTAGCGATCAGTTTTTCTCCTTCAGCTACTGCTTTATTCAATTGGTCTTTCCGTAGGTATATGCGTTGTTTTTGTACAGTGAAGGGCTCTCTGACTCCAAAATAGGCTTCCGCACGATCGAGAGCCACAAGTGCTTGATCAAATTCATTTGCATTTAAGTAGATTGATGCTAATTCCAGGTTGTACTGCTGATTTTTGGTAGGTTCCTGGGTCAATTTCTCTAGGAGTGAAGCAGCCTGCAAAGGCTGTTGGAGCTTGGTGTAAATTTCGGCAACAAGCAAGGTGTAATAAAGGTTGTCTGGATCGATGGAAGCAGCCTTTTGAGCAAAAGGAAGTGCTTTGTCTGCCTGGTTGGTCCGTAGAAAAACGGTGGCTATTTTATAGGATATTGCAGGTTCTTCTGGGGAAAATTCCAAGGCTTTTGCCAAGTATTGGCCCGCTTTTTCCAGATCTCCCAATGCGAATGCCTTTTCACCTTCGATAAAAAAGCGGCTCGCATTGGCTTTTTGTTCTTGGGCTTTTACTTCTTTTTTTGACAAAGAGGCTTGTGAAAACCCTGGATTTAAATTCAGGAAGAAGAAGGCAAGTAGAAGAAAAATGGAGGTAAGTCTCACTGCGGGATGTAATTTCAATTCAACCCTACAAACATAGTGCCTTTTCCTCAATTTGACTGAACAAAAAAGGGGTAGGAATTGCTTATTTAGGATTTTTTGAGGAGGAGAGATATGAAAAAATGGCGCTCTCCAAAAAGGACGGTACCAAGAAATAGGAGGGCAAACGAATTTTTAAGGAGTAGATTTAAGTTAGCTGTTTCCATTTCCAAATAAAAACCACTGTAACTTAAAAGAAAGGCTAAAGTCAGGTAGGCGAATCCCCGTCTTGTCTGGTAGGGAATAGGGTAATACTGTTGTCCGAAATAGTAACAAGCACCTGTCATCACCACATAGCAGGCTACGGCGCTTACCGCTGCGCCCATAAATCCCCAAATTGGAACCAAAAATGCAATACCAACAATACTGACCAATGCGCCCATAAATGTGATCCAAAAGCTGAAGCTAGTTTTGTCGGTGAGTTTAAACCAAATAGACAAATTGAAATAAACACCCAATAGGAGGTAGCTCAGGAGAAGGGTAGGAACGATAGAAAAGCCAAGTTGGTAGGCTCCTCCTTGTAAGAAAAGTGGCCCTATCCAATGGAGGTTGACTGAAATCAAAATCATCAATAGGGAACAAAAGAGGATAAATGCATGCATTACCTTAGCATACATTTGAGGAGAATCTTTTTCTTTAGACTCTCTGAAAAAGAATGGTTCGGCGGCATACTTAAAGGCTTGGATGACTAAGTTCATGAGGATGGCCAACTTAAAGTTGGCCCCAAATATTCCGGCGGCTTCTCGGGAACTAAAACCCGGGTAATAGTTGGTAGGGAGTACGTATTCAAAAAGTAGGCGGGAAATGAGTTCATTGGTAACTCCTGCCAAACCCATAAAAAGCAGTGGGAGAGAATAGGTCCACATAGGCTTTAGGATTTCTTTTTCCAGGCGTAAGGTGAAAAAACCTGCTTTCCACCAGACAAAGGGGATAATTAAGCCGTTGGCCATCAAATTGGAAAGGAGAATGTATTCCACCCCCCAGGCCGATTGGAAGCCAAAGGCTCCTTGGGGGAGCATTTCTCCCTGAATCCAACCAGGAATCCAAATTAAAAAGAGCAGGTTGAAGAATACGTTAAGGAGTATGTTGATCAGTTTTGCTCCTGCAAAAGTTTTTGCCTTGTTTTCGAGCCTGAGTTTGGCAAAGGGGATGGCTAATACCGCATCAAAAGCAAGCAATAAAGCCGTCCATTGAAATAAGTAGGCTTGACTGGGGTAATCCATCCAATCTGCCAAAAGCGGTGCAGCAAGGTAGACTACTGATCCTAGAACTAGGCTAGATAGAACGAGTAAAGTTTGAGTAGTTTGGTAAACTCGTTGGGGGTCCTGATTTTTCCCGGTAGAAAACCGGAAAAAAGTGGTTTCCATCCCGTAAGTAAACACAATATTTAAAAAGCCGATTAAAGCATAAATACCCGTGAATGCACCCAAGTCTGCCTTAGTCAGGTAGCCGGTATAGACGATGATCAGTAAAAAATTGATGGAGCGCCCTAAAATGCTACTGAGGCCATAAATGGCAGTTTGTCCGGCAAGTTTTTTGAGCGCGCCCATGGGTTGCAGGATCAATTACTCACCACGAAATACGGGTTTCCGCTTTTCCAAAAAAGCAGAGGTTCCTTCTTTGTAGTCACCTGATTTGACGCAGCGCGCAAAGGAATTGGCCTCTGTTTGGTAACCGTTTTCTTCCAGGAAAACAGCATTTACGCAATCGACCACCATGCCAATTGCAAGGGGTGCTTTGCTTTTAATTTTTTCTAAAATTTCTTCTGCTGCAGCAATCGCTTCTTCTTTGGTCGGTAGAATATGATTGACTAGGCCAAGTGATTTGGCTTCCTCTGCACCGATTCTATCTCCTGTCATCATTAGTTCATTGGCTTTGCCACGGCCTACTAGTAGGGTGAGACGTTGGGTACCTCCATAACCAGGGATGATTCCCAAATTAACTTCTGGCTGTCCAAATTGTGCGTTGGCTGTGGCAATGCGGATGTGGCAAGCCATGGCCAATTCACAACCACCACCTAGCGTGTACCCGTTGGTTACTGCGATGACTGGCTTGTGACAATTTTCAATTCTAGCGAAAATTTCCTGTCCGCTCTCTGCAAATTTCCGTGCATTGACTTCATTGAGCGAGGCGATTTCAGTGATATCTGCACCAGCGACGAAAGCTTTTTCACCCGCGCCAGTAAGGATGACTCCCTTGATGGCTCTATTGTCCATGACTTCATCAAATACCTGCTTGAGTTCTTCCAAAGTATCCAAATTCATGGCGTTCATTTTTTCCTCTCGATTGATCGTTAGGTAGAGGATTCCTTGTCTTTCTTCGGTAAGGAGGTTGACAAATTCTGACATACTTATGCAGGATAGTTCAAACAAATATACCTCCCCCTCCAACACTACCAAACTCAAGTGGGGAGAAAAATCTAAATTCTACCTAAGGGTAGGGGTGAAAAAATAAATTTAATACACATCATAACTAGAATTTTTAGGCCTAATTACGCGTTTTTAGCCATTTTTTCGTACTTTTGCACCGCCAAAGGCCAGAACTAAACCCAACTATGCTTATGAACCACAAAACAAAAATTACCGTCGCTTATGGCGATGGAATTGGCCCCGAAATCATGAAAGCTACTCTAGCTATATTAGATGCTGCGGGGGCTAATTTAGAGTACGAGGTGATTGAAATTGGAGAGCGAGTGTACCTCAGGGGAATCAGTTCAGGGATGGAATCAAATGCTATTGAATCTCTTCGAAATACTAAGATTTTTTTAAAGTCACCCATCACAACACCGCAGGGAGGGGGGTTCAAATCCCTCAACGTGACTACACGTAAGTCCTTTGGTTTGTATGCCAATGTTCGTCCTACAAAAGCATACGCACCGTTTATCAAAACACATTTTCCAAAAACAGATTTAGTGATCATTCGGGAAAATGAAGAGGACTTGTATGCAGGCATTGAGCACCGACAAACCCACGAAGTATACCAATGCTTGAAATTGATTTCCCAGCCAGGATCTGAAAAAATTATTCGCTATGCTTTTGAATATGCCAAAAAGTATGGCCGCAAAAAGGTGACTTGCATGACCAAAGACAACATCATGAAGTTGGCAGATGGCTTGTTTCACAAAACCTTTGACGAAATCGCAAAAGAATACCCCAGTATCGAAGCTGACCACAAAATCATTGATATCGGAACCGCTTTGATTGCTGAGCGTCCAGAGATTTTTGATGTCATCGTGACACTCAACCTGTATGGAGACATTATCTCAGACGTAGCAGCGCAGGTGACCGGTTCGGTTGGCTTAGGGGGATCTGCCAATGTAGGCGAAGAAGTGGCCATGTTTGAAGCTATCCATGGTTCTGCGCCTGACATTGCAGGAAAAGACATCGCCAATCCCTCAGGGCTGTTAAATGGAGCCATCCTAATGCTGGTACACCTTGGTCAGCCAGAAATGGCGGAGAAAATTTCTAATGCCTGGATGAAAACCCTCGAAGATGGAATCCATACCGGGGATATCTACCAAGAGGGCTTGTCCTCTAAAAAAGTAGGTACTCAGGAATTTGCACAAGCAGTCATTGCTAGATTAGGACAAGTACCTACTAAAATGCTCCCTGCTTCTTTTGGCAAAGAAGGTAAGGCTCCCATGGATGTAGCACTTCGAACCAAGCCCAAAGCAAAAAAAGAATTGATTGGAATAGACGTGTTTATGGACTGGGATCAGCATCATCGTGACCCAAATGTCTTAGGCAATCTTCTTCGCTCACTCGATACCGGTGGATTGAAATTGAGTTTGATTACCAATAGGGGAGTCAAGGTATTTCCTAATGGCATGAAAGAAACCTTCTGTTCTGATCACTGGAGATGTCGGTTCAAGGTGGAAGAAGGAAAAATCCTTACACATACCCAGGTGATTGATCTACTTCAAAAAGTGGAGCGGCTCGGTCTAGATTTTATCAAAACAGAGCACCTATACACGTTTGATGGAGTGAAAGGTTTTTCACTTGGGCAAGGAGAATAAGGGGGTTGGGTTTGAAGAAGAGGAAAATAAAATCCCCTTCTTCTTTTTCGTACATTTGGAGGTATCCAAGTTTGACTAGCGCATCAAATCCCATGCAAAAACGCGTGTTAATCATCACCTACTATTGGCCTCCGAGTGGAGGCTCGGGTGTTCAACGCTGGTTGAAGTTTGCTAAATATTTACCTGAAGTGGGTTGGGATCCTGTTATTTTTACCCCAGAAAATCCAGACTTCGATCTTCAAGACGAGACACTCCTCAAAGAGATTTCTCCTGAATTAGAAGTTATTCGATTTCCCATCTGGGAACCCTACCAATTGTTTGCCAAGGTAAAAAAGCAAGCAAAAAGACATCCCAGCCGTATCCTGGAGCAACCAAAAAAGGGATTGCTGGAAAAAATAGCCATTTGGCTTCGGGCTAACGTGCTTGTACCCGACCCACGGGTTTTTTGGGTGCGACCTTCGGTCAAATTTCTATCCGAGCTCATGCAGTCAGGGCAGTTTCAGGCTGTGATTACCACTGGCCCTCCGCATAGCCTGCACCTGATTGGATTACAGCTCAAGGAGCGGTTTGGACTCCCTTGGATCGCTGATTTCCGTGATCCCTGGTCGCAGTGGGAGTTTCTCGACACCCTACCTATGTGGTCTATAGTCCGCCGCAAACATGAAGCACTGGAGCGAAGTGTGCTGCTGCGGGCCGATGCCGTACTCACGATTTCACCTACCTTTCAGCGGGACTTGGAGAAAATAGCCCAGCGCCCTGTGGAGCTGGTTACCAACGGCTATGACCCCACCGATATTCCGGCAGACTTTGCCCCTCGGGCCAAGGAAGGCGGGTGTCTTCACCTCGTTTACACGGGTATTATCGATGCTATCCGCAATCCACTTCCGCTGATGGAGGCCCTTAAGGCCGAGTTTGAATCTACAGGGGAGAAGGTGTCCTGGACTTTTGTGGGTAAGGTAAGCGAGCAGATACGTGCTTATGTAGCGGCCGATACCTGGCTTAGGACGCGGATTACCTTTGTAGGCTACGTGGCGCATGATAAGGTGATGGATTATTACGCGCAGGCAGATGCGTTGGTATTGATCCTCACTGACACTAAAAATGCGCAAGGCAATATTCCTGGAAAGCTTTTTGAATACCTGGCCACTGGCCTGCCGATACTTGCTTTGGGTGATGCTTTGGGTGATGCAGCCGTATTGCTTGCCCGTGCAGGTGGTGCTCCTGTGCTCGCACATGGGGACGAGCGGGGTATCCGCAAGCAGCTACGGGAGTTGTATGAGTCCACCGAGACTGGTACTGCAGCAACTTCCTTGGTAC